>CAMWWR010000431.1 GCA_947178045.1 uncultured Clostridia bacterium | reverse complement strand
CCACAACATACAGCTTGATACGCTCCGTCGGGCGGAAATGCTCCCCGGCGATCTGCTCGTTCTTCGTGAGCACCGCGTCGACCTTGCCGAGATTGATGCTGATATTATCTCCGACGTAGCGCTGGACGATACCCGTCACAATATCCCGCTCCTTCTCAAAATACTGATTGTAGAGCACCTTGCGCTCCTCCTCGCGTATTTTCTGCACGACGACCTGCTTTGCCTTCTGAGCAGCGATGCGCCCGAAGTTCTTCGGCGTGATCTCCACATTGACAATATCGCCGAGCTCATACTTCTTTTTCGGGAATTTCTGCCTTGCCTCCTCAAGCGAGATCTGAAGCACCGGATCCTCGACCTCCTCCACAACCTCCTTCTCCGCGTACACGCTGAACGCCCCGGTATCCCGGTTGATCGTGACCTTTACGTTATCTGCCTTACCGTACTGATTTTTGCAGGCGGTGACAAGGGAATTCTCGATCGCCTCAAGCAATATGTCCTTGCTGATATCCTTCTCCTTCTCTATCTGATTTAACGCCTCGATCAGTTCCTTATTGCCGTCCATTTTTCTCTCACCTTTTCCTTTCTATGATGGATTCATTTGAAAATATTTGAAAATACATGCTCCTGTCAAAAATCAACCGCGAGACGTATCATCGCGATATTGCCGCGCTCCAATGTGAGCTCCTCTCCGTTTGCAGACGCTATCACAACATGCTCCTTGTCAAAGGCCTTCAGCGTCCCCTCAAGCTCCTTTCGCTTATCCGAGGCCCGGAACAGCTTTACCTCCACCTCCTGCCCGATGCTCTTCGCGAAATGCTTATCCTTTTTCAGCTGCCTGCCCAGCCCCGGCGAGCTCACCTCGAAAATATAGGAATCCGGTATAAAATCCTTCTCGTCAAGCAGAACATTCATCCTCCGGCTCACCAGCTCGCAGTCGTTGATGGTGATTCCGCCCTCTTTATCAATATATGTCCTCAGATACCAGGTTCCCGCCTCCTTCACATACTCGACATCGTACAGCTCGAAGCCGTACTCCGCCAGGATCGGAAGAATCAGCTCCTCCGTTTTCTGTTCGTATTCCTCCCTCTTTGTCATCCGTACTCACCTCTCTTTCCGATGCCTTTTGCCGCACGCATAAACAAAGAGTGGACTCACGCCCACTCTCATCTTAGCTTATCATCATTTCTTATTTATCATACTCCTCAGGAAACAAAAAGTCAAGTTTTTTCAATTTTTTTTCCAAATTCACGCTGCGGGAAAACCAAAGGCTGAACTGTGATAAATTCACAGGCGGCAGGAGTTTTTCATTCCTGCCGCCATCATCCCCGGTATTCTATCAGGCTTTATTTCGACGGAGGCACACGGATTTGAACGCTGTTAAAAGAGTATGCTTCTTTCATACTCCGGAGAACAAATCAATTCCGGGCATCCTCCACCGCATTTTTCCCAAGCATCAGCGCCCCCTTAATGCCCGGGTCATCCCCGAGTGCCGGAGGCACAATATATTCGTCAATCCCCTGAAGGATCGCGCCGCAGCGGATATAGCCGTTCAGCAGCCCGACCACCTTCCGGCGGATCAGCGGGAACAGCTGCTCCTGGTGCATGACGCCCCCGCCGAGAATCACCTTCTGCGGGGAAAGCGTCAGGATATAATTGGCAACCGCCTGTGCGATATAGTAGCTCTCAAGCTCCCACACCTCTTCCTCCCCGGCAAGCTGCGCCGCAGGCTTGCCCCAGCGCTCCATAATGGCCGGCCCCGCCGCCAGCCCCTCCAGGCAGTCCGGGTGGAACGGGCATTTCCCTGCATATTTGTCCTCCGGATGACGCGCTACAAGCACATGTCCCGCCTCCGGGTGCAGAAGACCGTGCAGCAGCCCGCCATTGACGTATACTCCGACCCCGATGCCGGTCCCGATCGTGATATAAATGGCAGTTTCACAGCCCCTTGCTGCGCCAAAGCAAACCTCCCCGAGCACTGCGCCGTTGACGTCCGTGTCAAAGCCGACCGGCACGCCGAGCGCTTGCTGAAACGCCCCGACCATATTGCAGTTTGCCCATGCAAGCTTCGGGGTGCTTGTAATATAGCCATAAGTCCCGGATTTCCGGTTCAGATCGACCGGCCCAAAGCAGCCGATCCCCATCGCCTCCACCTGTTCCTCTTTAAAAAAGCGGATCAACTCCGGCATTGTAGTTTCCGGCGTCTGCGTCGGGAATGACACCCTTTTTTCCAGCTCGCCGTTCTCATTGCCGATCGCGCAGACCATCTTTGTCCCGCCCGCTTCCAAAGCCCCTATTCTCATTTTGCCTCCCTGCTGCGGCCGCCATAAAGTCAATTGGAAATCCGCTCTTTTTCCCGCACCGAAACCTCCCCGGTATTCAGAACCCTTCTGCTTCCGTCCGGCAGCTCAATCTCAAGGCCGCCGCTTGCGCTGATGCCGACCGCGACCGCCACCTCCGGCTCCTGCTGCGACAGCACCAGAATATGCTTTCCGATCAGCATGGAGC
>CAMWWR010000430.1 GCA_947178045.1 uncultured Clostridia bacterium | reverse complement strand
CTGATATATTTTGACAAATACGGCGCGGACAGATGAAAGCTCTCCGCCAGCCCCGCGAGCGTCACATCCCGGTAATGCTGCTGGATATAATTGAGAATGTCGACAATGCGCTCCTCCCGGCCCTCCGCCGCATTCTCCCACAGCGCCGCCTGATTCGCCGCCGCCACGAGCGCCGCGATCGAGCTTTTGATGATATCCTCGTCGATGCCCGCGCCCCAGAACATTTCATCCCCGTGCTGCAGCCCGACAAAGGCAGCCGCCCTGGACGAGGAGCCCCTGGAAATCGCATGCTCCTCATATTCTGTCAGCACATAATCAAGCCCGAAATACGATTTTACCGCATTGCTCACGGCGTCCAGCCGGCCGTTGCCCTGCGACTGCACAACGCGTTTTTCCTTTTCCCCGACGATCGTCACCTCCGCCGCGATCCCGTTCACCTGCCGGAAATGGCATTCCGGCACGTCAAACACCGGCCTTGGATTGACGAAATGATCCTCGAACAGCCGGTAGATATCCTCCGGGGACAGCTCGCGATGCTTCTCATCCGAAGCGCCCTTGACAAGCACACGCACCGCATCCTTCATTTTGTCCGGCAGCACGATGCCGAAATTCTGCTTCAGGATAAACGCAATTCCGCCCTTCCCGGACTGGCTGTTGATGCGGATAACATCGGATTCATATTCGCGCCCGAGATCCTCCGGATCGACCGGCAGGTAGGGCACCTCCCATCTCTCCCCGCTTCTGCCCTCCGCGCGCCAGGTCATCCCCTTCGATATCGCATCCTGATGGGAGCCGGAAAACGCGGTGAACACCAGCGCCCCCGCATACGGCGTGCGCTCATGCACCCTCATTCCGGTCAGCCGCTCATAATCGTCCCGGATGTTCAGAATATCTGAAAAATCAAGCTGCGGGTTCACACCGTGACACATCAGATTCAACGCCAGCGTCACGATATCCACATTTCCGGTGCGCTCCCCGTTGCCGAACAGCGTTCCTTCCACACGGTCCGCCCCTGCCAGCACACCGCACTCCGCATCACTGACTCCAGTGCCGCGGTCGTTGTGCGGGTGTACGCTGAGCACAACCGCGTCGCGGCAATTGATATGCTTGTGAATGTACTCGATCTGCGACGCAAAAACATGGGGCATCGCCACCTGAACCGTGGACGGAATATTGATAATGGCCCTGCGGCGCTTTGTCGGCTTCCAGACATCGAGCACGGCATTGCAGACCTCAACCGCATAGTCCACCTCCGTCTGGGAAAAGCTCTCCGGGCTGTACTCAAACGTAAAATTACCCTCTGTCTCCCTCGCCAGCTCGTCAAGCAGCACCGCGCCGTCCACCGCCAGCTTTTTTATCTCCTCCCGGCTTTTGCAAAATACCTGCTCCCGCTGAAAGCGCGAGGTCGAATTGTAGAGGTGGATCACCGCATGCGGCGCTCCCTCCACCGCCTCGAACGTGCGCCGGATGATGTGCTCCCGCGCCTGCGTCAGCACCTGAATCGTGACGTCCGGCGGGATCATGCCGCGCTCGATCAGCGCGCGCACAAAATGATATTCCGTATCCGAAGCGGCAGGAAAGCCGACCTCGATCTCCTTAAAACCGATCTGCACAAGCAGCCGGAAAAACTCCAGCTTCTCCTCCAGCCCCATCGGCTCCACAAGCGCCTGATTGCCGTCGCGCAGGTCAACACTGCACCAGATCGGCGCTTTTTCGATATACTCCTTTTGAACCCAGTCATTCGTCGCGGACGGCGGCATATAGTAGGTTCTTCCATATTTCTTTCTGATTTGGTCAGCTTTCATAATAATCTCCATTTCTGAGAGAGAACAAATAGCTGTGTGAAAAACCAGCACATTTATGTGATTTTTCACACTAAAATCCCCCTTGTGTGCGGAAACATTCTATTCCTGCAGCGTACCGTATACCGGTCTGCGATACGCTGCCAATAGAATCTCTCTGCTCTGCTCTGTATTGTTTGACAATCATAGCACGAGCGGAGCCCGCATACAAGGGGCATATTTAATCAATTTTATTGATTTATTTTAATGTATCATCAATTTCATCGGCATCCTTTAATTATCAGAATCCTCTCCCGGAATGCCCGTCGGCAGCGCCGTCCGCTCCTTCACGGGCATATATGAAATTTGCAGATCATCGTAGGAAGCATTTGATGACAACCGGACATAATAATCCGTTTCGTCGTTCAGATCCTCTCCCGGAATACCGTCCGGCGCGGTTCCGGGCTCGTGCCAGTCTGATTCACCAATTTGCACTGTGGTGAAGACATAGTCGCATATCGTGCCGTCCTCCAGGCGCAGTCTGAAACGGACCCCTCCATCCTCTGTCTCAACCATATCGCTCATCTCAAGAACTCCCTGCTGCAGTGCCTGCAGCTCCTCCTCAAGAAGTCCTTTGATCTCGCCGTTTTCGATCTTATCGATGATCTGCTGCCACTCCTCGTCTGTTTAAGAGCTGTATCTTATAAACAACTGACGCTGCCGA
>CAMWWR010000429.1 GCA_947178045.1 uncultured Clostridia bacterium | reverse complement strand
CGTCAGAGGTGTATACTAGACAGCACTTATTGTATTGAAGGCACTGGATTTTAAGGGGGACGGGGAGCCGGCATCCGTGATGGCTGCTCTGAAATGGCTGCTGGAGCGCGGGGGCGAGTTCGGGGTCCGGGTGCTCAACCTGTCGTTCGGCGCGGGATACGAGGCGCTGGACGGGGAATATTACCGTCTGCTCGATATGATAAAGCAGGTTTGGGACAGCGGGATATGTGTGGTGGGAGCGGCCGGAAATCTCGGGCCTGCGCCCGGCTCCATCACCGTCCCGGGCTGCAGCCCCGACCTGATAACCGTCGGAGCTTCCGAGCGGGGAAAATTCGCAAATCAGTATTCGGGCCGCGGGCCGACGAGGGACGGTGTGATGAAGCCGGAGCTCGTCGCTCCGGCAGGCGGAATACTGAGCCTTGCGCCCCTGCCGCACGACCGGAGAGGGAGCCTTGTCCGCTTTGCACCGGGCAGGCATGCCGTGCCGGGAGGGCTCTGGAGGGCGGAGGAATGGGAACCGCTGCTGAGAAACGAAGCGGTGAGAAGCCGGCTTGTGCGGGCGGGCTATGCGAGAAAAAGCGGGACGTCCATGTCGACGCCGATGGTGGCGGGCGCGGTCTGTCTGCTGCTGCAGAAGGAGCCGGAGCTGACGCCGGACGCCGTCCGGTACAGGCTGCGGCAGTCTGCGGTCGATCTCGGGCTGCCGCAGAACCAGCAGGGCAGCGGTTTGCTGGATATCCGGCGGCTGCTGGAGCTCTGACAACAGAGCCGGAACCGGACCGATACCGGCGGCGCGGCGAAGGGTGCGGCGGGCAGCCGCCGTCCGGTCCCGCCGCCGCGCAGTTAGCCGGCCGGCAAACCTTTCCGCGCTGCGGCGGAAGAGAATGGAAAAATAAGGAGAACGCAATTATGATACCGTTTTGTGCGAAGCAGGGAGTGGAGCAGAAAATTTCCTTTCCGGATTTTCTCTCCGCGATGCTGTCGGATTATGAATGTGCCTACGCCTGTGGTCTTGCCGCTCGGAGGCTCGGGATAAAGCCGGGGAAGGAGGATTCCCTCGGGCAGCTAAAGGAGGCGGTGAAGGCAGCGATTCCGGAGGACCTGTCGGGACTCGATTACCGTACCGCCAATTTGTACAAGCTGATCGGGGATTATGAGCTGACCGGTTTTTCCACAGAGCCGGAGGAAATTCCGGTTCTGATCACCATGGGTCTGGAAAGCGACTTCCTGGACCAGCAGCCGTAGAAGCGGCCGGACAGGACTCCGTGATTTTGACGGAACGACACCAGATATTGTGGTTATTTTCGAAAAAGGACAAAAATGTTACAAGATACAGTAGACGAAGCGCTCTTTTTATGGTATAATCCCTCCGGGATTATACCAGCGCCGATTCGCATCCGCTCTGGAGCGGATTCCGCAGCGAATCGTGTGCATCCTAAAGGCCAGAATACATAACGATTGAAGAAAGGATACAGAGACATGCAAGTCATTAAGCGGGACGGACGTATTGTTGATTATGACAGAAATAAGATTCTCATCGCGATCCGCAAGGCAAACGATGAGGTTAAGCTGAAGGAGAAGATCTCCGAGGACAAAATAGAGGGCATTGTCCGCGCGATCGAGTCGCTGCAGCGGGAAACGATGCAGGTGGAGGAAATTCAGGATGTGATCGAGGAAAAGCTGATGGAGGACAGAAAGTACACATTGGCAAAGACCTACATCCTGTATCGCTATACGAGGGAGCTTGTGCGCAAGGCAAACACGACGGACGAGTCGATCCTGAGCCTGATCCGCCATGACAATAAGGACGTCATGGAGGAGAATTCCAACAAGAATGCGATTATCGCCTCGACGCAGCGCGATCTGATCGCCGGGGAGGTCTCAAAGGATCTGACAAAGCGCCTGCTGCTGCCGGAAAAGATTTCAAAAGCGCACGAGGAGGGAGTGCTGCATTTTCACGACGCGGACTATTTTCTGCAGTCGATTTTCAACTGCTGCCTGATCAATATTAAGGATATGTTTGAGAACGGCACCGTGATGAACGGCAAGCTGATCGAGAGCCCGAAAAGCTTCCAGGTGGCCTGCACGGTTATGACGCAGATCATTTCGGCCGTGGCGAGCAGCCAGTACGGCGGCCAGTCGGTGGACGTGAAGCATCTGGGAAAATATCTGCGCATCACGGGGGAAAAATACCGGAAGCGCTATGAGGAGGAGTTCGGGGGAAAGCTGGCACCGGAGATTATCGACGGGCTGGTGGAGGAGCGCGTGCAGGACGAGCTGAGATCTGGCGTGCAGACGATCCAGTATCAGATTAATACACTGATGACGACGAACGGCCAGTCCCCGTTTGTGACGCTGTTCCTGAATCTGGACAAGGATGATGAATATCTGGCCGAGAACGCCATGATCGTCGAGGAGATTCTGCGGCAGCGGCTGGAGGGCATTAAAAACGAGAAGGGCGTCTATGTCACGCCGGCCTTCCCGAAGCTGATCTATGTGCTGGACGAGCA
>CAMWWR010000428.1 GCA_947178045.1 uncultured Clostridia bacterium | reverse complement strand
TTCATTGATTGGATGAACAGCTCAGCCCTATTTACCCAATTCCTTTTACCAAACTCCATAATAAACGGAAATCCCTTACAAGTCCAGATATATTTTTCAATTACATAAAGAAACTTCTATCTATATACAGAACTTATGCTTTCCATGTATTAAGCATCCAAAAAAGCTGCTCTCTGTTGGTATCAGAACTTGGGCATATAGGCTGCCTTTGTTCGTATCTGCATGGTCAGTGGCGGCACCAGTCCCCACCCGAAAGAGAATGGGATCTCAATGCGAATCTTCACATCCGCCTCCATGTTCCGGTTGGCGTTCCCCGGTGTCAGGGGCGTATTCGTGATAGCTACATCAAGCTCCGAAAGACGGTACTCATACCCGTTGCTTTCCTGATTCTGCACCTTGACATGGTAACTTCCCTGCTCCTGTGTCCCCAACAGCGTGTCAAGCCTACGGTAAACATCCGAATAATCCAGGTTCTCCACCCAATGGCCACCGGAGAGGACATAGCCACCGGAATACCCTTCCCGCAGACCATTGTAAGCCTCGTCGTAATTCGTTGTCATCACCGCAATGACCGCCTGCTGCACGCCATCCCGCACTCCCTGCACGATAATCATCAGCCGTAAAAACTCTGCCACCGCACATATCACCAACAGCAACACCAGAACCAGTGCAACCGTCAGCGGAGTGGAATTGCCGCCCCTGCGGTCCGGAAGTTTCCCGCCACGAAAAAATCCCTGTTTTTGCACTGGCTTTTTTCCCCGCTGCATGTTTTTGCTTTTCCCTGCCCCTGTCATTTGTAATACACCTCCGACTTTCCGGATGCTTTCGCCCGTATCGCAATCCGGAACGGGCCGAAGAAAAAGAAACTGACATCCACCGTTGTCGTCAGCATCACGGAAATATCGCCATCCAGCTGCACTTGGTTCCCCCGGAAATAGTCGCAGTCCCATACAATCTCCGGGTCAAGGCCGGTCTGTGCTTTCATGGCGGCAATCCTCCCGGATACCTCCGTCCCCCCGACAATCTCCGCCTGCCGCACAATCTCCGCCGCAAACAGGTCGAGCTGCTGCTTTGCCGTGAACACGGGTAAAAAGTTGACCGCAAGCGCAATCACCATTAACAGGCAGAAAATACCGACCACGATATCAACATACCCTTCGCCACGTTTTGATCTTATAAGTTTCCTTAACATAATCCCCCCATCCGCGCATTTTGCGCGAATAAAAAACTTGCCTGCACACGCGGCACAGACAATTCACCAAAATCATATCCGCACCCCTTAAAAAATCCCCGACATTGTCCCAATGATCTGGTATCCCATCACGCCCATATAGACCAATATCATGCATCCCAACAACAGGAAGGAATACCGCCGGATTTTCGGCGGGCGCTCCAATGCAAGTTTCTTCAGCCTCTGCAGCTCCAACTGCTTCATGTCATGGGCAAGCATCCGAAAGAACGCCACACCGTCATCGCCGCGCAGGACACCGACCAACCCGCGCACCACATCGGAGAGCATCGCGCTCGACACTCTCGCCTCCAACCTTGTCAGTGCACCCTCATAGTTCCCGGTACGCATGTCCGATACCGTGATGGCAAGCTCGTTTTTCAGCGCCGCCCCCGCGTTCTTCTGGTAGGTTTCCAGGATGGATAGCACATCCCGGCTCGCCATCAGCCCCTGCGAGAGCGTTGCCACAAACCGGGGCAGCTCGTACTCAATTTCCGCCCGCCTCCCCGCGATCTGCTTCTCTGCCTTCCCGCTTTCCGAAAAATAAGTGCCGATCCCCACCGCCGCAAAGACCGGCGAAAGGATGGGCGCAAAAAACAGGCAGGGAATGGCGCAGAGCAGCACCAGGCCGCCCTTTACAACGGCAAGCGAAAAGTACTGTTCCGCCGTCACCGGGATTTCCGCTGACTGTAAGGCTGCCTCCAACTTGCGTTTCCGGTAACTGCTCATGGGCAGCACCCCTGCCAGTTTCGCCGCCAGTTCCTCCAAAACAGCATCCGAGTTCCTTGCCGCCTTCCGGTTCTTCCTTATGGCACCCAACAGTGCCCTTGTTGCCCGGTAAGTCGGCACATGGAGCACCGCCGCAAGGATCAGGTACAGCCCCAGGGCGAAAAACAGGGCAAACAATAACAAAATAAGATTCTGCATCCCACACCTCACCTCCTATACTCAATCGGCCGCGTATGTTTCGCCACCGCCGCAACCGAAGCAAAGACCACCGCCCCGCACACCGCAAGCAGCACCTTCCCAAACTCCGTGTACATCAGGGTGTGATACCATTCCGCATTCAGGAAATATAACAGGGGGATGCTCCCCAAGAGCAGCGCGACCATCGTGATGTACTCCCGCACCGGTTGGGCAAGCAGCAGGTCAAGCTCCGCCGATACCACCCGCATATCCGAGAGCTTCGCCACAATCGGCGGCAGGGTGGATTTTAAATTGTAATCATCCTGACAGGCAATGACTGCATCCACCCACTCATGGAACACCGCATTGTCCACGCC
>CAMWWR010000427.1 GCA_947178045.1 uncultured Clostridia bacterium | reverse complement strand
TTATTATACAAACGAGGATATCACGATCCCGCTCGAGCCGGAGCTCTCCGCAATCGACAACGCCAAGCGCTACTTCGACAAATACGCCAAGCTCAAGCGCACCTTCGAGGCGCTGACGCGGCTGACCGAGGAGACGCACAGCGAGCTGGAGCATCTTGATTCCATCCGCACGGCACTCGACATTGCCGAGACCGAGGACGATCTGGCCCAGCTCAAGGAGGAAATGATGGACTACGGCTTTATCCGACGCCATTATTCCCAGGAGAAAAACGGGAAAAAGCCCGCGAAAAAGGCCAAAATCACGAGCCGCCCGCTCCACTACCGCTCGTCCGACGGCTATGACATTTACGTCGGAAAAAACAATTATCAGAACGACGAGCTGACCTTCCAGGCCGCCTCCGGGAGCGACTGGTGGTTCCACGCCAAGGGAATTCCGGGCTCGCATGTGATCGTCAAGGCCAGGGACGGGGAGCTTCCGGACCGCGTCTACGAGGAGGCCGGACGGCTCGCCGCCTACTATTCAAAGGGCCGTGAGGCCGACAAGGTCGAGATCGACTACACCGAGCGGCGCAATATCAAAAAGCCCGGCGGCGCGAAACCGGGCTTCGTCGTGTACTACACCAATTATTCCCTGATGGCTGCTCCCGTAATCGACGGGCTGACACTTCTGGAGGAGACAAAATGATCACTGCGGATTTTCACACGCATACCGCATTCTCAAGCGATTCCGAGGCCGCGCCGGAGCTCATGATCGAGCAGGCGATCCGCCTCGGCCTGAAAATGCTGTGCATCACCGACCACTATGACCACCTTTTTCCGGAGCAGTACGAGCTGTCCTTCGTGTTTGATATGGACGCCTGGTTTGACCGGCTCGCCGAATGCCGCGAAAAATACCGCGGGCAGATCAAGCTTCTCGCCGGCGTTGAGCTCGGTCTTCGGGACGAGCCGGACGTCCTGCCGCAGTGCGCCGATTTTTACCGCGCTCTCGCCGCCCGGTATCCGTTTGACTTCATAATCGGCTCGACCCACGTCCTTGCGCACCTCGACCCGTACTATCCGGAATACTGGGAAACCCGCGGAGCCGCGGAGGGGATGGACGCCTGGTTTGCCGCCGTCGAGACCGGCATCCGCAGCTACGACAGCTTTCAGGTGTACGGGCATCTCGACTATCTCGTGCGCTATCTCCCGGGAGATCGAAAAAATTACCGCTTTTCGGACTATGCCGACCGCATCGACGTTATTCTGAGACTGCTGATCGAGCAGGGGCGCGGCCTCGAGCTGAACACGGCGGGCTGGCGCTACGGGCTTCCCTTCGCGCATCCGCGCCCGGAGATTCTCGCCCGCTACCGCGAGCTCGGCGGCGAAATTCTCACCATCGGCTCCGACGCCCACGCGCCGGAGCAGCTCGCCCATGCTTTTGACCGGGCGCGCGAGCTGCTGCTGTCGCTCGGCTTCCGGTATTACACCGTATTCCGGGAACGCAGACCGGAATTTCTTCCGCTGTAGGAGGCCCGCAGGCTCACCCGATGATCGTTCCTCCGCCGAGCACACAGTCCCCCTCGTACAGCACGAGGGCCTGTCCCGGCGTGACGGCGCGCTGTTCCTCCTCAAACACACAGCGCAGCCGGCCGCTCTTCTCCCTGTAGATTCTGGCGGGCGCGCCCCGGTGATTGTAGCGCAGCTTCGCGATCACCGGCATGCCGTCTTCGATCTCATCCTCCCCCCGGCTCATCCAGTTCAGATCCTCCGCAAACGCCTCCTTCGCAAAGATCTCCCTTCCGTGCCCGAGCACAACCTCGTTCGTTTCCGGGCGGATCTCCAGCACGAACGCCGGTTCCGGCAGCGCCAGCCCGAGCCCCTTTCTCTGCCCGACCGTATAATGAATAATCCCCTTATGCCGCCCCATCACCCGGCCCTGCCGGTCCACAAAATTCCCCGGCGGAAACTCCCGCCCCGAATATTTTCGGATAAAGCCCGCATAATCGTTGTCCTCGACAAAACAGATTTCCTGGCTGTCCGGCTTGTCCGCGACTGGAAGCCCCGCCCTTCTCGCAAGCTCCCGGATCTGCTCCTTCGCATACTCCCCGACCGGCATCCGCGTGCGGGCCAGCTGCGGCTGCGTCAGGCTGTAGAGCGCGTAGGTCTGATCCTTTGCCGCCGTGACGGAATTGCACACGGCATACCGCCCGTTTTCCAGCCGCTTCACGCGGGCGTAATGCCCGGTCGCAATCGAATCTGCGCCGATGCCTGTCGCGCGGTGCAGCAGCGCCTCCCACTTAATATGCCGGTTGCAGGCAATGCACGGATTCGGCGTTCTGCCGGCCGCGTATTCCCGCACGAAATATTCGATCACACAGGCTTCAAATTCCTTCCGGAAATTCATAACGTAGTGAGGAATGCCGAGCTCCAGGGCGACCCGGCGCGCGTCCTCGACCGCGCTCAGGCCGCAGCAGCCGCCCTCTCTCTCCATCTCGAGCACCCCGCGCTCAGGCCATATCTGCATCGTTACGCCGATGACCTCAAAGC
>CAMWWR010000426.1 GCA_947178045.1 uncultured Clostridia bacterium | reverse complement strand
TACGGTTGTTAAAACGGTTCGCCCTTTGGATTTCCGCAGGGAAAGCAGCATCAGCCCAAACGGCATCAGAATGGCTCCGCTTTTCGGAGCCGCCTCTGTCATCCTCCGAAAACAGACCGTTTTTGTATCATCAATCGGTGCGGCTTTCGAGGCGCGGATCGCTGGCAGCAGCGTTGCCAGACAGACGCACAGCACGCATACCAATGTGGCAATGACCGGGACCCACCCGTTAAAATGGTAAAGCAGCGTGCTTCCATTCCATTCGGAAAAGACCTTTATCGCCCCGGATGATACCAGAAGGCCAAGCAGAAGACCGGAAGGAATTCCCATGCTCAGCAGCAAAAACGCTTCGCAGAAAAGCCAGGAGCATGCCTGCTTTTTCGTCGCGCCGATACAGCGCAGAAGGGAAAACTGCCGCTTCCGCCTGTCCACCGACAGTAAAAAGCCGTTGAGCAAGATCGCCGTCATGCAGATCAGAATCATGCCGCCAACCAGCGCGCCCAGTCTGACCATGTCATGAGCTGCCTCGCTCATCCCGCCGTAATAGCCGATCTGGGGATATACCGGATAATTGAAGGAAACGACTGCCTTTTCCGGCAGGCTGCCGTGGAGCACGCTCCAGGAATTGCCCGGGCTGTTTAAGAGCCATGTCTCCGCCGCTGCTTTTGAAAATTGCTCTCCCGGATCAGCGATCAAAAAGGATATGGTCGCCGGGAAAACAGCCCCCTGCTGCGTTTGCTTCGCGTATGCGCTTCTCCACACGGCAGAATAGTTCTCGAGCAGCCCGACGATCTGAAAGGTCAGCTGCTTCGACGTTTCCTGCCCGGCCGCCGCGATTTCCAGCGTAATCGTATCCCCGACGGTATACGGCTGACCGCCGGTGTACCGGTATGCACTTTTTTCCACTGCGATCTCGTCCGGCGTCTGCGGCCAGCGTCCTTCTGCCAGCCGGATATGTCCCAGCCGGATCGCCTGCTCATCCATCGTGCCGATCCCCAGCACCGTATCAGAAACCGAGGCAGCCGCGCCGTAAATTGTCATTTTCCCGATTTCATCCCATACAGAAGAGCTTTGAAAATGCGCTTTCTGCTCATCCGTCAGATTCCATGCGACCATCTTCTGCTCGCCGTACAGGTTCCTGTTCTGGATGTCGATGGTATACAGCGAGCTGCTTCCAAGCAGCCCCATGGCCGTCAGAAAAGCAACCGAGAGAATAATCGCGGACAGCAGCAGGGCCGTGGAGCGCTTCCGGCTTTTCAGGCCCGACCACGCAAGAGGAAACAGCTGCTTCATTGTCCCCTCCTCTCCGTATCGCCCCGGATACAGCCGTCCTCCAATGTGATAATGCGGTCGGCGCCCTCGGCAATCTGCTCGTCATGTGTCACCATAATCAGTGTCTGGTGGAATCGTTTCTTGGATAAATGCAGAAGCTCCAGCACCTCCGCCCCCGATTTTCCGTCCAGATTTCCGGTCGGCTCGTCCGCCAGAAGGATGGCTGGCTTTGTAATTAATGCGCGGGCGATTGCCACCCGCTGCTGCTGACCGCCGGAAAGCTCACCGGCATAGTGAGAAAGCCGTTCGCCCAAACCCAGCATGGAAATAATTTCATCCAGATAGTCTTTATCCACTCTGCGGTTGTCCAGCCGGATCGGAAGAAGGATGTTCTGATATGCGGTCAGCTCCGGCATCAGATTGTAAAACTGAAATACAAAGCCCACGCGCCTGCGGCGAAAAACAGTTCTTTCACTGTCCAGGAGGCGGTAGATATCCCTCCCCTCTATTTCCACGCTGCCCTGCGTGGGCGTATCCAGGCCGCCGAGCAAATGCAGCAGCGTGGATTTCCCGGAGCCGGACCGCCCCACGATCGAGGTAAAGCTCCCCTCCGTAAAATACAGATTGCATTCGTTCAGCGCCCGTACCTCGTTATCGCCTTTTCCGTATATTTTGGACAGGCCCTTTGCCTGTACTAATGCAGCCATATTTCCCTCCTTTTGCCCAGATTCGGATATTATGGTATATCAGCCTGCAAGTTATGACAAAGCCTTGAAAATCAAAGATTTTCAAGGCTCGCGTTGCTCGCGGCGCAATCCGAAAAGCCAAAGTGCCGGAAACAAAAAAACAGGTTTCCGCACTCTGTTTTTCGTTTTGCCTGCTTTGCCTTCGCGCACATTATACCATGAAAAAAAGCAGCCCTACAACTTAAGAAGTCGTAAGGTTGCGGCTTTGGTAATTTTCTGCACAGGGTAAAAGCGGCAGGGTAAGGATCATTGCCAGCCCGTTCTCCTCGTTGACTGCGCGAATATTGCCCTTGTGAAGGCGGACAATGCTCTCGGCCATGGACAGACCGATCCCGAAGCCGCCCTTTTTGGAGCTTCTGCCCCGATAAAAGCGCTTGAAAATGTTTGGCAGCTCTGCCTTTGCAATGCCGCCGCTTTGATCGAGAATCTTTATCATTGTAACGCCGCTGCTCTGCCTCGCTGTAATTTGGACCGGCGCGCCGTCGGGCGAATAATCCAACGCATTGACCAGTACATTGACA
>CAMWWR010000425.1 GCA_947178045.1 uncultured Clostridia bacterium | reverse complement strand
AAAATTTCAAGTGCCGGCGTTTTTTAACATTCCTTCGCAGAAAGAACAGTCCCTCCCGACCCGAAATGTAAAATGCGGAAACTCAAGAATAAAATCCTTGACATAGGCGCAAAATCGCGCTATGATAAGAAAAATCTCAAATCGGCCCGGCTTTCGGCGCGGATATGGGAGACAGTAAAGACAGATAAATGCAGTGAAGAGGAGCAGTAGGAAGGACAGCCTTGCAGAGAGCGGCCGCGCAGGTGAAAGGCCGCAGGTGATGGAATTCTGAACTCGCCTCGGAGCTCCGGGACTGAACACCTGGTGCGCGGCATTGGGCGGATAGGTTTCGGCGGGTTTTCCCGTTACAGAAGGAATAAGGGCGCGCAGGATAAACTGCGCGAACCGGAGTGGTACCGCGCGGCATGGCCTCGTCTCTGGATTTCAGGGACGGGGCCTTTTTTATGCGCACGCCGATGCAAATATGAAAAACTATATAAGGCAGTTTTTCATATAAGAATTATGCCACTAAAGTGGCGCATCGGCAGCGCGGCGATTAGGGAAGAAAGAATCTTCCCTGCTCGATTGCACGTCCGCTCCAATCATACTATCATCAGAAAGGAAGACAGCTATGGGTACTGTGTATTCACCGAAGGAAATCGAAAAGAAATGGCAGGATATCTGGGATAAGGAGGAGGCCTTCAAGGTCGGCGAGGATTATTCCAAGCCGAAATATTACGCGCTTGTCGAATTCCCGTATCCGTCCGGGCAGGGACTGCATGTGGGGCATCCGAGGCCGTATACGGCGCTCGACATTATTTCGCGCAAGCGCAGGATGCAGGGCTACAATGTGTTGTTCCCGATGGGCTGGGACGCGTTTGGTCTGCCGACAGAAAATTATGCGATCAAGAACCATATTCACCCGAGGATCGTCACGGAAAGCAATGTGGAGCATTTCAAATCACAGCTAAAGTCACTGGGCTATTCCTTTGACTGGGACCGCGAGGTCAACACGACGGACCCAAATTATTATAAATGGACGCAGTGGATCTTCTTAAAGCTGTTTAAGAAGGGGCTGGCGTACAAAACGCAGATGCCGATCAACTGGTGTACCTCGTGCAAGGTGGGCCTTGCCAACGAGGAGGTCGTGAACGGCGTGTGCGAGCGCTGCGGCGGTGAGGTTGTGCGCAAGGTGAAGAGCCAGTGGATGTTGAAGATCACCGAGTACGCGGATAAGCTGCTGGAGGGACTTGACCATGTCGATTATATCGAGAAGGTCAAGGTTTCACAGAAAAACTGGATCGGGCGCTCGGTCGGCGCGGAGGTCGATTTTAAGCTTTCCGGAAAGGATGACACGCTGCGCATTTTCACGACGAGGCCGGATACGCTTTTCGGCGCGACCTACATGGTTATTTCGCCGGAGCATCCGTTTATTGAAAAATACAGGGGCGAGATCGCCAATTATGATGAGGTGGCGGCATACCGCGAGCAGGCGGCAAGAAAATCCGATTTCGAGCGCACGGAGCTGGCAAAGGAAAAGACCGGCGTCGTCATGGGCGGCATTTCGGCGGTCAACCCGGTGAACGGGAAGGAGATTCCGATCTGGATCTCGGATTATGTGCTTATGACCTACGGCACCGGCGCGATCATGGCGGTTCCGGCGCACGATGAGAGAGACTGGGATTTCGCGAAAAAATTCGGGCTGCCGATCGTGGAGGTTGTCGCGGGCGGCAATGTCGAGGAGGCGGCGTTCACGGACGTGGCGACGGGAAAGCTTGTAAATTCCGGTTTCCTTGACGGGCTTGAGGTAAAGGAAGCAAAGGAGAAGATCATCGGCTGGCTGACAGAAAAGGGAATTGGCAAACAGAAGGTGAATTACAAGCTCCGCGACTGGGTATTTTCGCGCCAGCGCTACTGGGGCGAGCCGATCCCGATTGTTCACTGTGAAAAATGCGGTTATGTGCCGCTGCCGGAGAGCGAGCTGCCGCTCATGCTGCCGGAGGTGGACAGCTACATGCCGACCGACAACGGCGAATCGCCGCTTGCCGCGATGACGGACTGGCTGAACACAACCTGCCCTTGCTGCGGCGGGCCGGCAAAGCGCGAGTCTGACACAATGCCGCAGTGGGCAGGTTCGTCCTGGTATTTCCTGCGCTATATTGATCCGAAAAACGACGTTGCCTTTGCCAGCGAGGAGGCGCTGAAATACTGGCTTCCGGTCGACTGGTACAACGGCGGAATGGAGCACACGACGCTGCACCTTTTATATTCCCGCTTCTGGCATAAATTCCTCTATGACGAGGGACTTGTGCCGACCGACGAGCCGTATCAGAAGCGCACCTCCCACGGCATGATCCTTGGGGAGAACGGCGAGAAAATGAGCAAATCCCGCGGCAATGTCGTCAATCCGGACGACATTGTGAATGAATTCGGCGCGGATACCCTGAGAACCTACGAGATGTTTATCGGGGCGTTCGATCTGAGTGCCGCATGGTCGCAGGAGGGCGTGAAGGGATGCCGCCGCTTCCTTGACCGCGTGTGGAAGCTGCAGGATATGCTGACGG
>CAMWWR010000424.1 GCA_947178045.1 uncultured Clostridia bacterium | reverse complement strand
TAGTGCTGTTCCACCAGAGCATTTTGATATTCATTTAATTTTCTGCTTTTGCGTCCAAACATCATATCGACCTCAGATAATGAATCAACTTTTTATTCATTTCATCATACTGTCCCCGCCCAAGAGGGAGAGAAACCTGATTTTCGAGAAATACCTCGCTTTTTGTGATCCGGCATACATGCCGGAGGCTGACGATAAAGGAGCGGCTGCATCTGTAAAATCCTGTATCCAGCTTTTCAAGAAGGTCGGATACGGTCATCCGCACCCGGTACTGCGTCTGTCCGGTGTGAACAAGCATATAATGTCCCTGCGACTCCGCATAATAAATATCGTCAAAAAAGACACGGATCGTCTCTCGTTCGGAGGAAACCAAAAGATAAGGCCGTTCCTCCTGACAGAGTCTGGCCGCGCGGTTCAGCACCTCTTTCAGCTTTTCGGGTTTGACCGGCTTCATCAGATAATGCAGCGCAGAGACCTCGTAGCCCTCTGCAATAAAGTCAGGATACCCCGTAATAAACACGAGCTGCACACTGTCGTTTTGGGCACGGATTTGTTTTGCGAGATCAATCCCGTTTAGTTTGCCCATCTCGACATCCAGAAGCAGAATATCATAATCTTTATTTTCGGAATAATGAAACAGAAAGGACTCCGCCGAGGAAAACGCCCTGACCGAAACAGGAATCCGTCTCTGCATTGCCCAGTCATTTACCATGCCGGTTATATACTGCAGATCCGTCTCATTATCATCACATATAGCAATCGAAAGAGCCATCGCAGTCAGAAACTCCTTTCTGTTGAATTCGGAAGCGGCTACAGCTTTCCCTCCGCCAGCCGGTTCAGCACCTCATTCCGCCCGATGGCCACGAGCTCGTCATTTACACTCAGTGGCTCGTCGGCGTCCGGATTGACGTCGAAGCCGTCCTCCTTCTTAATGCCGATCACATTGATTTTATATTTCGCGCGAAGGTTGAGCTCCCGCAGGCTCTTCCCCTCCCAGGCCCTGCGCACGCTGATTTCCATCATGCTGACGTCCTCAGAAAGCTCCACTGCGTCGAAGAAATTGCCGTTCGCCAGATTGGCTGCGTAGCGGACGCCCATCTCGATCTCCGGCAGCACAACCCGATCCGCACCCACCTTGCGCAGAATCTTCCCCTGAAGATCATTCTGCGCCTTCGCGATAATATGGGGCACGCCGAGCTCCTTGACCAGCATCGTGGCCACGATCCCGGATTCCATATCCGCGCCGATGGCGACGACCGCGCCGTCAAAATTGCGGAGGCCGAGTCCGGAGAGCATCTCCGGGTCGCGCACGTCCCCCGACAGCGCACAGGTCACCTCGTCGGCAACCGCCCTCGTCTTCTCCTCGTCCCGGTCGATCACAAGCACCTCGCAGCCATTCTGTATCAGAGTCCGCGCGACGCTGCTCCCAAAGCTTCCGAGACCAATGACAATATATTGCTTTTTATTTTTACTGCCCATTGTACCATGCTCCTCATCTCATAAAGTTTCCGTCAGCCGACCAGCGCCCTGCCCTCCGGGTGGGAAAGCTTCCTCCCGGAATGCTTTACATTGATGGCGAGCGCCATCGTGATCGGCCCGATCCGCCCGAGATACATGCCGAGGATCACGATCAGCCTGCCTGCCCCTGTCAGACTGCCTGTGAAATTGCGGCTCAGGCCGACTGTCGCCATCGCGGAGGTCATTTCATACAGCGTATCGAGAAAATCGCTGTCCTGCACCGCCATCAGCAGCGTCGTCAGCACAAACAGTGCAGCGATGCTCACGCCGGACACGGCGACCGCCTTTTTGATCAGCCGGTCGCTGAATTTCCGCTTCAGCAGCCCAGTCTCCTCGCCGCGCACCGTCGCAGTCACCGAGGCCAGAACCAGCGCCGCGGTCACGGTCTTAACGCCTCCCGCCGTGCCGGACGGTGAGCCTCCGATAATCATAAGCAGCAGAAACACCATGCAGGTGCCGTCCCGGAAGCTCTGCTGCGGAATCGTCTGAAAGCCCGCCGTCCGCAGAGTGACCGACTGAAAAAGGCTGGCCAGGAGCTTTTCCCCGAACGGCAGCCCTCCGAGCGTCTCCGGATTGCCGTACTCCATCGCGAAGGTCAGCGCCGCGCCGCTTAAGGTCAGCACCGCGGTCGCCGTCAGCGCAATCCTTGCATGGGGACTCAGCTGAAATCTGCCGGGCTTGTTCCGCCTGCGCCGGCGCCGGAGCTCGCGCACATTGTCCAGAATATTCCACCAGACCGGAAAGCCGATGCCGCCGAGAATGATCAGCAGCATTGTGACTACGTTGACCAGCACATTACCCCGGTAGCTAATCAGGCTGTCGCTGCCGATCAGATCGAGCCCCGCATTGCAGAACGCGGATACGGAGTGGAAGATCGAGTACCACACTCCGCGCGGGAAACCAAATTCCCGGATAAACTGTATGCTGTAGAGCAGCGCGCCGGCCGCCACAACACCGAGCCCTCCCCGGACGATCCGAATCGTTATCCTCACAAGCCCCTGCAGCTGACTCATATACACATCGACG
>CAMWWR010000423.1 GCA_947178045.1 uncultured Clostridia bacterium | reverse complement strand
GTCATACAGACCGTCCAGCTTTTTTACAAGCTGAAGCACATTGTCAAATACGATCGGCTCAGAATAATAACTGCTGTAGATCCGCCCCTTCATCTCGCCTGAACTGTACTCATCCACGCATATCCGGCTCGAACACATCTCATTCAGCCCTCTGCCCGCGGCTCCTCTCGCCATATCGTCCCTCCTTCCCGCGCTCTGTTCAGCGCCCTGCAAGATATTCCTCCAGCCCCTTCACAATTCCTCTTACGATTTTGTCCTGGTAATCCTCCGTAGTCATCAGAAGATCCTCCGTTTTGTTGGTCATATATCCCATCTCAACGATCGTTACAGGGACCTGACACCAGTTGATGCCGCTCATCGTGTCTGTCTCCCACACCCCGCGGCTCTTTGCCCCGGTCTCAGCCAGCATTCCGTCCAGAATACAGTCTGACAGCTACCGGCTCTCCTCATACAGTCCGCCGCAGTAGCGGTTGTTTTTGGTCTGGCAGATCGTCATCATCCCCTGCACGCTGGTATTCTCCGAGCCGTTGGCGTGCACCCGGACAAAGGCATCCGCGCCGATTTTGTTTGCAATCTCTGCGCGCTCCGCGTTGCTGATATCAATTTTATTTGTCTCGCGGATCATCACCACATTGTATCCCTGGTCAATCAGGGCATCCCGCAGCTTCAGCGCCACGGCAAGGTTCAGCTCGTACTCCGCCATGCCGGAAAAACGCCCCTCCGTCCCCGAGGATACCTTCGCCTTCGTTTCCGTGGCTCCCGGGCCCACCGGCTCCTTATTGTAGTTTCCCTTTTCCTGATGTCCGGCATCGATCACGATCCAGGCAGCCGAGGCATCTGTCTCATAGAAAATCCCGTCCTTTATATCGCCGTCGGAGCTGTCCCCGGCCTCCGACGGCTTCGGGGACGGGACGGCCGCCCTCTCCCCCAGATATTCCGCAAACATATAGGCCGTGCGCCCCTCGTAGTCGACCTGATACCAGTCGCCGATGCTCCCGGTGCAGGTCACCGCCACGCCCGGCTGCAGCAGGGTCAATATCTCCCCCTCCAGGGACGGCAGCGTTCTGACATTCACGCGCGCCGTTGTCACCAGCTCCCTCGGCTCACATTCCTTCACCTGGGACGGGTCAAAGGCCGGGACGTTCGGATTTCCCGGCGTCCCTTGATCCCCTGGCGTTCCAGGGTCTCCCGACAACCCTTCACCGTCCGCCGCTCCCAGATTTCCTGATAGCCCTTCGTCGTCCGGCGTTCCCGCACTTCCCGACAGTCCTTCGCCATCGGGCGTTCCCGGCAGCTCTCCGCCGTCCGTGATTCCCGCCGCTCCCGATACCTCACCGCTCCCCGGTGTTTCCTCATTTCCCAATGCTCCTTCAGCTCCTCCGGTTCCCGATGTTCCCTGGTCCTTCGGCGCTCCTTCCTTCCCATCCGCTCCCGGATTTTCCGGCACGGTCTGCGCGCTCGCCCCCTGCCCCGTCGGCAGCGGTTCAGCGTCCTCCCCCGCCTTTTTACAGCCCGAGCAAAGACAGAGGGCTGCAAGCAGCAATATTCCGTATTTCTGTAAATTTCTCATTTTTATACTCCCTGTGCGCTTTAGCGCACATATTCCGCCGCGCAAGCGACTTTCGATCAACGAGCAGCCCATCCAATACAAAAAGGCACCTGCAGACAGACCTCCGGAATTCTGAAGTCTGTTTGCAAATGCCAGGTACGGTTTTTTAACACACATTTTCCACCCGCAAAAATCCGCTGCCGCTCTCCGGCAGCGAAGCAGGCAGACACTTCTGAAGTATTATAAATTATATCTTATTCGACAGTTTTTGTCAAGCCGTCGATTTGCCCCGCCGCGGTCTGCTTCTCCGCAATATACTGCACCTTCCCCCGCTTTTATCCCTGTAGTATTTCAGGGCTTCCTGCAGTTATTCATTTTCAGCGTTTCTGATTCGGTTCAGCTTCGCCCAATTCACAAGACCGATCACTGCCATGATCAGATAGATGCTTCTCTTCGTCAGATAAACCGCATCAAAATGCGCTATGTACATTCCTACCGAAACAATATCCGTAATGATCCACCAGACATATTGCTCCCTGTATCTTAAAAGCTCAAGTATCGTGGCTATAATACCTATGCTGAGCGTAAATGCGTCAAACCACGCGACCTCTCCGCCTATTTTCACCAGGACCGCGTGATAGACGAGCGCGCTTGCCACCACCACAGCCGCGCATATACCGTTCTGAAGCAGCGTGAGCCTCCTGGCCTTTGTCTTCTGCGTTATTTCCCGGTCTCGGTGCTTTGCCCAGAAATACCACGACACAAAATTCATCGGTATATAAAACAATATTTCCAGCAGCGCAGTTCCCCATATATGCCAGTATACAAGATAAACGGCATAAACGATCGTGTTCACCGTCGCAAATGCAAAGTTGCTGATATTTGCTTTCGCCGTGAAAAAAATGCAGATCACGCCGCAGACCGCACTGATAAAATTGATGACCGTAAGCCATGTGGGATTTCCGTCGGCAAAACCGGTTGTAAAAGCTATGACC
>CAMWWR010000422.1 GCA_947178045.1 uncultured Clostridia bacterium | reverse complement strand
GTTGTGCTGTCGGGCAGCGATATGATCGGGCAGGCACAGACCGGCACCGGAAAGACGGCGGCGTTCGGGCTGCCGATCCTGCAGAGCATCGACCCGAAGCTTAAGGCCCTGCAGGCCGTTATTCTCTGCCCGACAAGGGAGCTTGCGATCCAGGTGTCGGAGGAAATGCATAAATTTGCAAAGTTCCTGCACGGCATCAAGATCGTGCCGATCTACGGCGGCCAGGAGATCGTGCGCCAGATTAAAGCGCTGAAGGCGGGCACGCAGATCGTGATCGGCACGCCGGGGCGCGTGATGGATCACATGCGCCGTAAAACGGTCAAATTTGACGATGTTAAAATCGTGACGCTCGACGAAGCGGACGAAATGCTGAATATGGGCTTCCGCGACGATATCGAGACGATCCTGAAGGATGTGCCGCAGGAGCGCCAGACACTTCTGTTTTCGGCGACGATGCCGCAGCCGATCATGGAGATTGCGCGCACCTACCAGAAGGATGCCGTGCATATCCGCGTGGTGAAGAAGGAGCTGACCGTTCCAAAGATCGAGCAGTATTACTATGAGGTGCGCCCGAAGACGAAGCTGGACGCGCTCACAAGGCTGCTCGACATGTACGCGCCGAAGCTGTCGCTTATTTTCTGCAATACGAAGCGGCAGGTCGACGAGCTTGTAGCTTCCCTGCAGGCGCGCGGCTATTTTGCGGAGGGGCTGCACGGTGATCTCAAGCAGCAGCAGCGCGACCGCGTGATGGCCGCGTTCCGGAGCGGAAAGACGGACATTCTCGTTGCCACCGACGTCGCGGCGCGCGGGATCGACGTGGACGACGTGGAGGCGGTCTTCAATTACGATGTGCCGCAGGATGACGAATATTATGTGCACCGCATCGGGCGCACCGGGCGCGCCGGCAGGGAGGGAAGGGCCTTCACGCTCGTCGTCGGCAGGGAGGTCTATAAGCTGCGCGATATCATGCGCTACTGCAAAACAAAGATCCGGCTGCAGCCGCTTCCGTCTCTGGACGACGTGATGTCGGTGAAGGCGGAGAAAATACTGGACCGGGTGCATGCGGTGATCGAGCGGGGCGATCTCGCACGCATGGCGGAGCTGATCGAGAGCCGCGTGAATCAGGAGGAGTACACCTCGATCGAGATGGCGGCGGCCTTCCTTAAGCTGGCGATGGGCGACGGTGTGGACGCCGAGGAGCTCAAGGAGGAGTATGATGTCTTCGGCGACACCGGGGCCGAGGAAGAGGGCATGGTGCGCCTGTTCATCAATCTCGGGAAAAAGAATAATATCCGGCCGGGCGATATTCTCGGCGCGATTGCCGGGGAGACCCGGATGCCGGGCAGGCTGATCGGCAGCATCGATCTCTACGACAAGTATACATTCGTGGAGGTGCCGCGCGAATATGCGGCCGAGGTGCTCGAGCGCATGAAGGACGTGAGGATCCGCGGCAAGTCGGTCAATATCGAGCCGGCAAACCGAAGGAGCTGAGAAGCATTCTCTGTTTCACAGCGGAAAATATCCGTTCTGCGGCATTTTTCTGCGGATGTCCGGACAATTTCCCGATATTCTCTGCGGCGGACAGACAGCGCCGGGGCGCGGCTGAAAAACGGACAGCAAGAGGAGAGAAAAATGCGGATCGCGGTATGTGAGGACGAAAGGGAAGTCAGAGAAATGCTCGCAGAAAAGGTCAGGGAGCTTTATCCCGGGGCAGAGCTGTCATTATACGGCTCCGGGGAGGAGCTGCTTCGGTCGGACAGCCGGCCGGATATTCTGCTGCTTGACATTCAGCTGCCGGGCAAAAACGGGATGGAGACGGCAGCCGAATTCCGACGGGATAACAAAAACGCGGTGCTTATTTTTGTGACGGCACTGGAGGAATATGTTTTTCAGGCCTTTGACGTGGGAGCATTCCACTATCTGGTCAAGCCCATCGACGACGGAAAATTTGCCGGAGTGCTGCGAAATGCCGTGAAACAGCTTGAGGACAGGAAAAACGAGATGTCCGCGGAGAGCCGGAGGGAAGCTCCCGGCCTTATGATCACCGCAGGCGGAAAGCATATTACCGTCAGGCTGGAGGATATTGTGTATGCGGAGGTGTTTGATCGGAAGGTCATTATTCACACCCTGGATGCGGATATTGAATATTACGGGAAGCTGAAGGAGCTGGAAAAAAGGGCGGGCGACGAATTCTACCGCCCCCACCGCGCATACCTTGTCAATTTTAATTTTATCCGGAAATACGACGCCATGACGATCTGGCTGGAAAGAGGACAGGCTCTTATGGCGAAGCAGAACTACCGGGAATTTGTAAAAAGCTATCTGAGATATAATCAGCGGAAGGGGATGTCTTCGGGTTTACAGCAGAAAAACGCCGTTCCACAGCAAAAGGGTTCAGCGCCCGGGACGGGATGCCGAAAAATCAGTCAGGAATAAAGAAATGTCCATTCCTATGCCCGGCAGAGAGCACACGGATGTGGAAAAACGGAAAGGAGACCAAAATTATGATGACGATCAACGGCATAAGCGGGAGCACGTCCCAGGGC
>CAMWWR010000421.1 GCA_947178045.1 uncultured Clostridia bacterium | reverse complement strand
CCGCTTTTTTTGCGTTTTCCCCCGGCGGTAAAATTCGTGAAGGACATATAAAGCTGCGTGTTCTTCATATCCATGTACACGCGGATCATCCGCTTGTCCTCCGGCAGCTCAAGGGAAGCCTCGATCGCATTGTCGAACAGATTCCCGATAATCACGCACAGATCCAGCTCGGAGATCGTCAGCGCGACCGGGATATCGGCGTCCGCCCTGACCGGAATATTCTTTGCGTGCGCGAGGGAAATTTTGCTGTTGATGATGGCGTCCGTCATTTTATTCCCTGTCTTGATCACGGTATCCACAGCGGACAGATCCGTGTCCAGCTTTTCCAGATACTCGCAGATTGCCGCCCAGTCCCCCTCCGCCGCATACGCCTTCATAGCCTGGATATGATTGCGGTAGTCGTGCCGCCAGCCCCGCATTTTCTTATACATATTTTCGACCTCCGCATAGTGTGTCGCAATCAGTTCCTGCTGATACGCAGAAATGCGCTTGTCGATCTGCTTTGAAAAAAACGACATGGTTTTCATCCGCCTTTCGAATCGGGCCGGGCCGCAAATCGACACCGGCATAATGTTTCCGGGCCATTATACTACAAAATATACCGAATGTGAAATACTTGACAAAGTATCTCCCGCATTCTATAATCTCAACATCTCCCACCAGGGGATAGAAAGCAGAAGGGATATCAGAATGAAACAACGAAAATCGATTTTTTTTGCCATCCTTGCAGCGGCTCTCTACGCGGTGAGCTCCCCCTTTTCCAAGCTGCTGCTCGAAAGGCTTTCCCCCACAATGCTCGCCGCGCTGCTCTATCTCGGCGCGGGTACAGGATTATTTCTTGTGGGAATGATTCAGAAAAAAACGGGTTCTTCAAGAAAGGAAAAGCCGCTGACCCGAAAGGAGCTGCCCTTTGTTGTCGGAATGGTGGTGCTGGACATCGCGGCTCCCATCTCCCTGATGATCGGTCTGACAATGACGACCGCCGCAAACGCCTCGCTGCTGAACAATTTTGAAATCGTGGCGACCGGTCTCATTGCACTGTTTGTTTTTAAAGAAAAAATCTCGAAGCAGCTCTGGCTCGGCATCACGCTTGTGACAATTGCGAGCATCCTGCTCTCGGTCGAGGATCTGAGCAGCCTCTCGTTTTCCGCCGGCTCGGCCTTCGTGCTGCTCGCCTGCGTATTCTGGGGCTTTGAGAATAACTGCACAAGGAATCTGTCATCCAAAAACCCGCTGGAGATCGTGGTGATCAAGGGCTTCGGCTCGGGTGCCGGCTCGCTTGTCGTTGCGGCGGTAATCGGAGAATTTTCCCTGGAGCTTCCGTATATGCTGCTCGCCCTTCTCCTTGGTTTTGTCGCCTACGGGCTGAGTATTTTCTTTTACATATATGCGCAGAGATATCTCGGCGCGGCGAAAACAAGCGCATATTATGCCGTATCTCCGTTTATCGGAACGGCGCTGTCGCTTATTATTTTCCGGGAAATCCCTTCCGTTTCCTTTTTGATCGCGCTCGCCGTCATGATCGCAGGGACTTATTTTGTATCAAAGGCGGAAAAGGCAGGGTGATGGCAGGCTTATCCTTCGTCATCACCCTCAGAAATATCTGATAAAAGCCCGGTTGAGCGGCTCATAGCAGCCTCTGGAGAGCGGAACGGCAGCGCCGCCCTCCAAAATTACTTCCGTTCTCGTAATTTTCCGGATATAGCGCATGTTTACAATATGAGAGCGCCCCGCCCGAAAAAAGCTCTCGTCCAGCTTTTTCTCCAGTGCGGAAAGCGTCATTTTCACCGTCACCTCCTGCGCCCCGTGGATCGTGACATAGTTCGAGCGAACCTCAATAAAGCGGATCTCATAGAGGGGCAGCCTCATCATTCCGTCCGGCGTACTGACAAAAAGAGCCGCCTCATTCTTTTTCAGCCTTTCGCGGGCCCGCTCCAGAACGGCTTCCAGCTTTTCCTTATGAACGGGCTTCAGAATATAGTGCAGCGCCTCGACGTCATAGCCGTCCGCAATATAATCATTATAGCCCGTGATAAAGACAATCTGCACCTCGCGGTTCGCCGAGCGGACCCTTTTTGCAAGCTCCACGCCGTTCATCCGCCCCATCTCGATATCGAGCAGCAGAATATCAAAATTTTTATCTTCCTCATAGCGAAAAAGAAAGCTCTCCGCGGAGGTAAAGCTCTCTGTCAGTGCTATGGCTCCCGCCTCGGACGCCCACGCCTTTACAAGCGACGCGACGTATTCCGCGTCCGCCGGACTGTCGTCACAAATGGCTATCCGGTACTCCATTTCTGTTCAACCTGCTTTCTTCCGGTCAGTTCCGCCCCCGGCCTCTCTGCGGCAAAGTTATTTGCACCCGCCGTTCAACTCCTTCTCCAGCACATCCGCAAATCGCTGAATTTCAGGCCCAAGGGTCTCTGCATAGTTAAAAATCTCTGAATCGCTGCGATATGCCATCGGATTTTTACGAACCCTCAGGGCTGTCTCCAGGGCATCGGGCCCCGGACATAATTTGTTAGCCAATGCCCATTGTGCCGCATCCGTTTTCGATATCA
>CAMWWR010000420.1 GCA_947178045.1 uncultured Clostridia bacterium | reverse complement strand
GCGTGATTCCGCTGCCCGAAAGCTGCTCCTCCGCCTGCAGAAAATACCTTCCGTCCGTCCACAGCCCCGCCATGTCCTTCATCACGACAAGGCTTCCGGCGGAGCCGGTAAACCCGGAAAGAAACCTGCGGCATTTAAAATAATCCCCGACATACTCCGAGCCGTGAAAATCCTCTGTCAGAACCAGATAGGCATCCAGTCCCTCCCTCTCCATCCGCGCGCGCAGCTTTTCCAAACGTTCCTTTACCATCTCATTTTCCCTCCAAGCCATTGCTTTTTTGTCTCTTCCATACTATATTGTTTTTTTGCCTTTGTCAAACTGTTTTGCAGGACGGGCTTATTTTGCGAAACAGACCTTATCGCACGGAACAAGCTCTATTATGCAGGACAGACTTTTTTCACAAATTCATCAAGATTTCTTAATAATTCTGCTTTATCCTTGGAAGCAATACAAACACTCGCAGCTCCGAAACACATTCGGCCGCGGCACGATCCGAAAAATCGAAAGGAAGGTTATTCCAAGATGAAAAAAAAGTCATTGATTGCTCTTATCTGTACGGCAATGCTTCTGTCCGGCTGCGGGCAGGATAAAAATACCGGCGCGGACAATGTTACCGGCATGCCGGGAGAAAACGGCGGCACACAAGCTCCGGCGGCCTCGAACGAAAACCCGGGCGGCTCTTCCTCTGGTACTTCAAATGTGAGGCCGGACGGCTCCGGCCCTTCTGATGCTTCCAGCGGAGGTGCTGGGGCTCCGAATGGCGGAGCCTTCGGTTCCGGCCCTTCCGGCGATTCCTCCAATCCGTCCGGCAGCTCCTCCGTTCAGGCCGCTTCTGCGGCGGTTTCCTCCTTGTCAACGGAGCGCATGTTCACCGACCGGGATTCCCGCTCGACCTGGGACGCAACGGCGGTCGCTGTCTCGCTCCTCGGCTCGTCTGCGGAATGCGCCTCCGACAAGGTATCCATTAACGGCAGCACTGTCACCATTACCGGCGAGGGCTCCTATCTGCTGTCCGGCACGCTGGACGACGGCATGATCATCGTGGATGTTGACAAAAAGGAGAAGGTACAGCTTGTGCTGAACGGCGTCACGATCCGGAATTCCGATTCTGCGGCTGTCTATGTGCGCAGCGCAGACAAGGTCTTTATCACACTTGCTGCCGGAACCTCCAATATGCTTGGCAACGGCGGTGTCTATACCGCGATCGACGACAATAACATTGACGCGGTTATCTTTTCGAAGGACGATCTGTCTCTGAACGGAAGCGGTTCCCTTGTTGTTGAAACAGCCGCAGGCCACGGCATTGTCTCGAAAAACGACCTTGTCATCGCGGAGGGCAGCTATACAATCAACGCCGCCTCACATGGTATCTGCGGCAAGGACAGCGTGCGCATCGCTGGCGGCTCGCTTGCCGTCACATCTGGCAAGGACGGCATACATGCCGACAACGATGAGGACGTCTCCGCCGGCTTTGTCTATATCGCGGGCGGCACGCTGCAGATTACGGCGGGCGGCGACGGAATCAGCGCGAGCGGCGAGCTGCGTGTCGACGGCGGCGATTTCACGATCGTCTCGGGCGGCGGCAGCGCAAGTGCTCCGGCGCATACGGGTCAGGACTTCCGCCGCGATTTTGGCCGGCAGCAGGCATCATCCTCCGCGGATACCAGTAGCACAAAGGGACTGAAAAGCTCCGGCGGCCTTATTATCAACGGCGGCACCTTTATGATCGATTCCTCGGACGACGCGCTCCACTCGAACACCTCCCTCGCTGTCAACGGTGGTAGCCTTTCCATCTCCGCCGGCGACGACGGACTCCATGCGGATGGCTGCGCAGCCGTCAGCGCGGGAACGATCCGCATCAACACCAGCTATGAGGGCATCGAGGGACAGGTCATCGAAATTTCCGGCGGAGATATCGCGATCTGCTCATCGGACGACGGCCTCAACGCGGCTGGCGGCAGTTCGGGCAGCGCGGGAGGCTTCGGCGGTTTCGGCGGCAATCCATTTCAAACAGAGTCGGGCACCAGTCTGCTGATTTCCGGCGGCCGTCTCTATGTCAACGCCGAGGGCGACGGCATCGATTCGAACGGAACTCTGACCGTAACCGGCGGTGAGATCTATGTGGACGGCCCGCAAAGTTCCGGAAACGGCGCGCTCGACTCCAATGGGGAAGCCGTAATCACCGGCGGAACAATCGTCGCCGTCGGCTCCTCCAGTATGGCGGAAACCTTCGGCTCCTCCTCGACGCAGGGCTGCATCCTGCTCAACACCGCCAGCCGTTACAATGCCGGAACCAAGGTAGAACTGCTCGACGCGTCCGGCAGCAGTCTGCTCGAATACACTCCGTCCAAAAGCTTTAATTCGGTCGTTGTCAGCTGCGCCTCCCTTCAAAAGGGAAGCACCTACTCAGTGCGCATCGGCTCGGATACCACGGAGATTACCATGACCGACATCTCCTACGGCTCCGGAAACGGCTTCGGCGGAAACAGAAATCCGGGGCAGAATGTCAAGCCGGGCGGCGGACGGACGGATCGCGGCGGAAAAGGTGATCGAAATAATCAGAAC
>CAMWWR010000419.1 GCA_947178045.1 uncultured Clostridia bacterium | reverse complement strand
GCATATATATAGAGCCAGCATGATATCCCGATCCTTAAACAGCAGATCAAGCAGTAACCTGAGCGGTTGAATTGCGGTTGTTTTTCCGGAAGCATTATCACCGACGAACAGCGCCCCTTTTAATATCCTTCCGCAGGTATTCTGCTCCAGCTGTCTGTAATTTGACTTTCGGAAATCGAATATTGTTTCATTTTTGAAACATTTAAAATTTTTAACCGTCATTCTTTTCAGCATGCCGTTCACCTCAATATTTTTACATTTTGTTAAAAGGGTCCCGTAATTTTTTTACGGCCTCATTCTAACATATTATGGTCGCCGTTACAACATCATTTTATACGCAGCAATAAAGGGAAAGCATGAAAAAATCTACCGCTTTCCCTCTGTTGCCATCCATATAAATGCTGTATTATCCGCTCTACAGCCCTCCGCCCTCATTGGCGCGAAGCATAACCGCTCGCAGCATCCCCTGTACCAGTCCCGGATCTGTCACAGCTTTTCCCTCCAGCTCTGCATAATCTCCTCGCAGCGGTCGACATCGATCTCCTCCACGGCGTCCTTCAGCTGGCCGAACAGCTTCAGCTGCCAGTCGCTGTAATGATACTGGTTCATTTCCAGAATCACCTCTTCCATCCGGTCCATGTCCAGATCGTCGACTGCGGCCTGCAGCTTTCGGAAGCAGTCTGCCAGCTCCTCCCTGGAAATGCTCTGCTTTCCTTCCTCCTCTTCCTCCTCGGCGCAGAACGGCTCCAGCACCGAAAGATAGCCGCTGTACTGCTCCAGCATCTCGTCCGTCTGCCGGTGTATCACTTCGGAATTTCTTGCATTCCCCGCCTTCTCCAGCGCAGCCGCCCGGTCGGAAAGCTGGATGGCGCCGATCTGCCTTGCGGCATTCTTCAGCGCATGAACCTCTATCGTATAATTTATCCAGTCCTCCTGCTCCTCCAGCGCTTTGATCAGCCTTACTTTTTTGTCGATGCTGCGGTAAAATACCTTCAAAACCTTCCAGAAGAGCTCCTCATTGGAAATGATTCCCATTGCATATTTCACGTCCAGATCGCCGATCACGATCGGCTCCGCCGCCTTCTCCGGCTGTTCGCTGCTCGCCGCACTGTACACCTTCTGTATCTTCTCGACCGGAAGCCACTGCCGCACCTTTGCCGCCAGGATCCTCATTTCGATCGGCTTGGCAACGAAGTCGTTCATGCCCTCCCTGCAGAACATCTCCTTTGTCCCATCCACCGCATTCGCCGTGAGGGCAATGATCGGAACGTCATCATACTCCGGATGGAACCGCCGGATAATGTGGGTGGTTTCCACCCCGTCCAGCTCCGGCATCATGTGATCCATAAATACGATGTCATAATGGAAATCCGTAATCTTGTCAATGGCCGCCTTGCCGCTCGTCGCCGTATCGATTCTCATTTTCAGCGGCTCCAGCAGTCCCTCGGCCACCGTCAGATTGACGACATTGTCGTCGACAATGAGAACTTCGGCATCGGGCGCTATGAAGTCAAATTCCTTCTCATCCGTATCGTTGCTGAAATTCAGCTCCTCCTCGTTCAGAATCATTGCGATATTCAGCGCGAACAGCGGCTTTCTCAAAATGAGAAGATTCGGGATATCGTAGCTTACATGATCATAGAAGTCAATGAGGAGAACCGCCGTGACCTGCGGATTACAGCGGACGTATGCCTCGACCCCGTCCGAGAACATCGGGTGCTCGATAAAAAGGAAAAGCTTTTTGTCATTCGGAAGCACGGCAAGCTCCTTCAGGCCCGACACCCCCAGATAATCCACACCGAGATGGGCCACGTCGGAGCAGAGGCTCTCCCTGACATACGGGTTGGAGATCAGGCCCACCACCAGCCGCGGCTCCGATTCCCTCAGGCAGATGCTCGGCGTCGGATTTACGATTTTCTGCGGCAGGGAAAAGGAGAATTTGCTCCCCTTTTCATACTCGCTCTCGAGCCGGATTTCCCCGTCCATCAGCGTCAGAAGCCTCTGGGAGATTGCAAGTCCAAGCCCGGTTCCCTCGATATTGCGGTTTCTCTTGCTGTCCAGCTGCTGGAAGGACTGGAAGAGCTTTCCGATATCCTCCTCCCGTATGCCGATCCCGGTATCCTCGACGGAAATGCGAAGCTCGATCCTGTCGGAATCCATATCCACATAATCCACCCGCACAACGATCTTTCCATGCGTCGTAAATTTCGCCGCGTTATTCGTGATGTTCAGAAGGATCTGCTTGATGCGGATATTATCGCCGAACAGCCTGCTCGGAAGATTCGGGGCAATGTCGAGCACCAGTTCCACATCCTTGTCCTTCAGCCTTGTCATCACGATATTGGCAACATCATAAACTATGGACATCGGCTCGTAATCCACCTCGCTGATATCCATTTTTCCGGACTCGATCTTGGAAAAGTCAAGAATATCATTGATGATGGTGAGCAGGGATTTGCCCGCCTCCTTGATCTGGGTAATATATTCTCTCGCGGCCACAGGCAGCTGCTCCCTCAGCGCCATCTCCGCCATACCGATCACCGCGTTCATCGGCGTGCGGATCTCATGGCTCA
>CAMWWR010000418.1 GCA_947178045.1 uncultured Clostridia bacterium | reverse complement strand
GAAACAGGACTGATTGTAGTGCATGGTTCCGCTCCAGGTCCCCTTTCCGCCCGCCATCTTATGCCCCATTCCCACCTTCCCGAGAATCGGTACATCCGCAATATTTGCCTCCCATTTGCTCTCAAAATCGGTCATGCTCATAAAATTGTAGCGACGCCCGTCGATTGTGACATAGCATTCCGCAAGGCCGCCGAAAATAGCATCCTTCGAATTCATCATCGTACCCGACATTCTTTTTCCTCCTCCTTTCCTACGCCACCGTAACGGTCATGTACAGCTTGCTCATGGCATTTACCACTGTGACGGAATCGCTCACCACGACGGACTTTTTTGTCGCGCCCGGCTCAACAACCACATCCGCATCGGAAAAATTCTCGATCGCCCGGATGCGCTCCAGCTGCCGGTGGTGCGCCACGATATCCGACCAGAGAGAGACCCTGCCCGCCGCATCGTTCGGGACAGCGCCCAGATACTTTGTATTGAACAGAACCGCGATATCATTCGCGATCTGGTCAATTACCCGCACGGTCTGATTGTCCTTAAAAACATCCCCCTGCGTGTCGGAAATGGTGACCATGGTGTTGATATCCTCCAGCACGCGGATGTCGGAGCCGACCTTGTGGAGGGTGAACTCCCCGGCGCGGATCGCCTTCTTCAGCTCACTCTGCGTGTAATCGGCCGCTACGGCAAATTCGCCGTCATACCGCCTGTTCTGGCAGCTCCGGTTTACCTCGCAGCCCGCCAGAGCACCAGTCACCCAGTAAACAAGGCTCGCCTCGCTCCATCCTTCATCCAGCACCCGGTTCTTTACGCTGACGGTACCGCAATAATCCGCAGCCTTGTTGTAGAGCACGAGCTGAAACTTGATCCCCATTTCCTCGCGCAGACGCCGGACAAAGGCCGCATACAGTCCCTTTGTCGTCTCATCCGCCACCGCTGCCCCCATCGTGTTGTAGGTATAAGCCTCAACCTTGTCCAGGTAGGTCTGGTGCGCCGTACCGTCGACCGTGCCGTTTGTCCCGCCGGACAGCGGAAGCGCCGCCGCGGCCTCCAGCACCGCTGCGGATTTCCACCTCACGAACCGATTCGTTTTCAGCTCATCCGCCCCGGAAACGGTCTGCTCATCCACAACTGCCGTTCCGAGCACGGTCTTTACATCAAACAAGGCCTCATCATCCGCATTCTTCTGAACCACAACCTTCAGGTCATTGCCGCGGATACCCCCGCAGAGCGCCTCCGCAAGATCGTTTTCCGCCTTCGCGCCCCCGGAGGTCAGCTTGTACGCATACAGGGTCCTCGCGTTCCGGAACAGATCCCGGAGTCCCTTCAGCTTATCATGGGTATAATCGTACCCGAAAATCGCAAGACTGTTTTTCTGGAAATCCTCGCTGGTCACCTCGAAAATCGCTCCGTCAGCGCCCCAGTCCAGCTCCAACGGCATTGTTGCAATGCCCCGGTCGGAAAGCGCCGCATTTGCGGAAGCTGCCGAAATAAAATTGATATACGCGCCCGGAAGCTCCTTGTTCTGAGCCGTAAAAGTCCCGCCGCCCAAACCCATATCATCTCACCTGTCCTTTCATATAGTTCTCAATCAGTTGCTCCACCGCCGAAACCGTGTATTGTTCCCCGGGCTTCAGGAGGGCGTTCAAAATGTCCCTCCTGTTCCGGAATCTCTCCGAGGAAAGCAGCTGTTCCGACGAGAATACGCTGTCTGTCCCTGCCGGATTGTTTTCCCCGGCATTCCCTGCTTTTCGTGCCGCCATTTCATCACCTTATCCTTTCGCTGAAACACTTTCTGAAATCTCCTCCATCGGGTCGGCATCCTCCGCCCTGCAAACGAGCAGATCATAATTCACAAAGAAGTTTAAAATTCCATCCTCGACCTCGGCGCTCATTCCTGTCCCGCGCACCAGCGCCCCGTCGACGGTGATCCATTCCAGGCAGGAAACCATCCGGTCGGCGGCCGCATTGCACTCCTCCTTCGCCCGCCCCTCATCCGCCGGGAAATACTGGATGCAAAACATATTCTCCCGGAGATACCTCCTTCCGCGGAGCAGCCTGTGCGTCGGATGGATGCAGGAAATAAAAAAGCACGGCTCCTCAAGGCCCTGCTTCACTTCCTCCGTATAATTTTTACAGCTGTCCCCGAATTCCTTATTCAGGGCAATGCTGATTCCTGCGATAATCGAATTGATCACTTCACGCACCCCTCCAAAACCTTCCTGAGCCTGGCTTCCAGAACCCCGGGAGCAATCGCCTGAATCTCCCTCTCGGAAATCGTCAGCATGTGCTTTCCCGGAACCCAGCCCTTATGGCCTGCGGTTCGGTGGCCGTACTCGACATAAGAGGCATACTCCACCGGGTTCACAATCTCGACCACAAACAAATCCCCTTCCCGTTTGATTGGGAGGGAATTTGCATATTGCGCTGCCTCAGCTGCGCCCGGCTTGCCGCTCCCTGCCTCTGCCTCCTCATGCGTTTTTGCAATCCAGCCGCGCCGCAAGGTGCCGACCATCTTTCCGGAAGGATTGATGTTTTTCTGAGAGGTATCCCCTTTTTTGTGATATTTCGGATTACGCTTTGCCA
>CAMWWR010000417.1 GCA_947178045.1 uncultured Clostridia bacterium | reverse complement strand
AGCTTCAGCGCGAGAAAAAGCCCCATAAGGCTCAGCGCGTTTGTCAGCTCCTGGCTCTTGGAAACCTGGCCCTCCTTGCGCGCGTCCTCCAGCTTTTTGGTCGTCGCCTCCTCCGTCTTCTCCCCGCCGGGTCCTTCCTTTGCGAAGAACTGGAGCCGGAAGCTGCGGTATTTCTTTTGCGGTTCTAAAACCTGTTCCATACCGTTCCTCATTTCCGCCCCCTTTTCTGCCGAATCAATGCAGATACGGTATTACCGATCTCAGCATCTTGTACATTTCGTCAAAAATCGCGTCTGAAATCGCGTCGAGCCGCAGCGTAACCACCGCCAGCACCGCCAGCCCGATCAGCACCTTCATCTGCATGCCGATGACGAACATGTTCATCTGCGGCGCCACCTTCGCGAGAATCGCCAGCACGGTGTTGGCGATCAGGGTGGCCGCAAACACCGGCAGCGCGATCCGGAATCCGATCACGCAGAAGTCGATGATGAACTGCAGCATCAGCTTGTATATCTCCGGCTGCAGCGTCGCCTCCGCGATGGGTATCACATGAAAGGAATCCAGAATCGCTTCGATAATATAGTAATGCAGTCTTGTCACAAGAAGAATGAGCATGACCGCGTAATTGAATATATTGGAGCTCAGCGACACGGTCGTCCGCGTCGCCGGGTCATATTCCGTCGCCATGGAAAAGCCGATCTGCATGTCGACGATCTGACCGGTAAAGCTCAGAATATGCGTATTGATGTTTGCAAAAAAACCCATCACAAAGCCCGCGATCGCGTTCAGAGCGATCATGATCAAAAAGCCCAGCGAGCCCGAGTAGCTCAGCGGCTCGTACGGCAGCAGGGTAAACATCAGATACGACAGGACGGCCGACAGACCGACCTTGACCCTCTGCGGAACGGAACCGATGCTGAAAAACGGCGCGGTATAGATAAATGCCGAGATCCGCACCATGATCATCAGGAAAAATTCAAATTGTTCCACTGTAAAGGTCATTTCGCGGCCGGCTCCTCCCTTCCCTGCGCTCCCCGCAGCCGTTTACTTCCAGTCACGCCGGGATAGCCGGCACAATCAATACATAAAAAACTGCGCGGAGCAGCCATTGTACCAAACCGGAAGTTTTGAAAATGAAATTCCAGCGGATTTCATTTTCAAAACTTTTATGCGAACGGGGATACTCTCCCAAACTCTTTGTGAGTCTCCCGCCCCGTTCGCATTCTAGCCCTTCAGAAAATACGGCAGGTTCTCCATCAGATAGGTAAAAAATTCAACAACGGAATTCAGTATCCATCTGCCGCACAGCATGATCGTCACAAAAATCCCCAGCAGCTTCGGCACAAAGGTGAGCGTCTGCTCCTGGATGGAGGTCACCGTCTGAAGAATACTGATGACCAGACCGATGATCAGAGAAACCAGCAGCATCGGCGCGGACACCTTCACAATCAGATAAAGTGCCTGATTCACTATTTCCATTACCTGAATTTCATTCATCCTGCCGCCTCTTTCTGTTCAGTGAGCCCCGGCGGGCCTTTCTCTGCCCGCCCGCGCAGGGCGCAGAGCCTCCGCGCATATAAGTAATCGAGTAGGGCAGGCCCTGTGCCCCCTACTCTCAGTTCTTTTCCCGTCATAGTCGAAATGTTGCAATGAGCTGTTCGATGACAAGATTCCAGCCGTCCGCCATAATAAAGAGCAGTATTTTGAACGGCATGGAGATCGTCGTCGGCGGGAGCATCATCATACCCATGGACATCAGCGTCGACGCGACCACCATGTCGATGATGATGAATGGAATATAGATGATAAAGCCGATGATGAACGCCATCCTGAGCTCACTGATAATGAACGCCGGAATCAGCACCGACGTCGGGCAGTCGTCACGCGATTCCAGCGAGGAGTAGCCTGCAATCTTAAGAAACAGCTTCAGATCCTTTGTGTCCGTCTGATTAAACATAAATTCGCGCAGCGGCTTAACGCCCCTCTCGAAGGCCTCCTCCTGCGTTATGTTCCCCGCGGAGAGAGGCTGTATCGCCTGCTCGTTGACCTCCGAAAACACCGGTGCCATCAAAAACACCGTGAGAAAGAGCGCAAGCCCGATCATTACCTGATTCGGCGGGGTTGTCTGCATGCCGATCGCAGTCCGCGTGAAATGCAGCACAACAATAATCCTCGTGAAGGAGGTCACCATAATCAGAATGGACGGCGCAATGGAGATCACCGTAATGAGCAGCAGGATCTGCAGCGTGGAGGTCAGCGAACCGCCGTCCCCCGTATTGAAATAGAACGATAGCTCGCCTCTGTCCTGGTCGGTCAGCCCGTTGTCGTCGCCGGCATTTCCGGTCGTACCTGTGCCGGTGTCCGCATTCCCCTCCGAGCCGGTGTCCGGCGCCGCCGCGCGCACCGTCTCCGGGACAACAAAAAGAAAGGTCAATAAACACAATACAGTGAAAAGTCCTGCCGCAATCCATTTTCGATTTCTTCTTTCACAGACCTTACCCTTCATGCGTATAAACCTTACTTCTTTCTAACTCTTTTTTCACCGCGAAAGCCAAGGCCCGTCCTCAGAAACGTCCTCATCATCCTGCGAATCGCTCTCCGCCTT
>CAMWWR010000416.1 GCA_947178045.1 uncultured Clostridia bacterium | reverse complement strand
TTTCGGGAGAGGGATGGTGAAGCAGCAGAAGGGGAAGACGGCGGAATGCGGACGGAACAAAGGCTGACGGAGCAGGCGGCATCGGGAGCAGGGCAAGCTGCACAGCCGGCAGGTCGTACGGGGATTCGAGCGGAACGGTCGGCGTCAGGAGCAGAGCGGACGAGACACTATGAGGAGCGGCAAACGTCCGGCATCGGTCGAACGGTACCAGCAGCAGGCCGTACAGGACTTCGGGAGGAACAGCCTGTGTCAGAGGTGAACCGGACTGCACAGGCAGAAAGGTGGACGAGACTTCGGGAGGAGCGGTCAGCGTCAGGCACAGGATCGACGGCGCAGGCAGCAGGGTACACAGGTCGGCGGGAGGAACAGACTGCATCGAATGCAAGTCAGAACCAGCGGGAAGAGCGGACTGTATCGAGTGCGGGTCAGAACCGGCGGGAAGAGCGGACTGCGTCGAATACAGGTCAGAATCGCTGGGAAGAGCGGATTGCATCGAGTACAGGTCAGAATCGGCGGGAGGAGCGGACGGTATCAAATGCAGGCCGGACAGGACGCCGTGAAGAGCAGGCCGCACCGGGTACAAAGCAGCCAAAGGCGCGGCAGGTAAGAGAATTCCGACCGGAGGAGCAGCAAACAAGAGCAATCCCGTCAGAGGATCGCCAAGCAACAGTATATTATTCGGAGAAGCAGCAAATAAGAGAAATCCAGCCAGAGGAACAGCAAGCAAGAGCATCTCATTCGGAGAAGCAGCAAACAGGAGAATCCCGTCCGGAGGAGCGGCAGACGGAAGGACAGCCGCCGCGGATGGGCAGGGTACGGGCACTGAACGGAAGGACAGAGCGGTCCCGCGCGGCGGAGCCGATCCGCTTATGGGATGTAAACAGCCAGTCCGTGCGCACGGTGAAAAGAGCGCAGCAGGAGCCCATTTTTGTCGAGGAGAGAAGAATATCGCACCGCAGGGATCAGCTCAAGAGACTGGAGGAGGCGAGTCAGTAGTGAGCGGAGCCGGGCAAAATTCAAGTTGCGAAAGAACGTGCCTGCGATTATAATGGTTACAGCACGGCAGAAGCATGGCCGTAATAACAGGAAAAGGACGTACAGAATGTTTCATAGATATGTCTTGTCAAACGGCATCGAGGTGATCTCGGAGCCGATGGAAAACCGGAAGACAGCGGCGCTCGGGGTTTTTGTGAGGGTCGGCTCGCAGAATGAGACGAAGGAAAATAACGGGATTTCCCATCTGCTGGAGCACATGCTCTTTAAGGGGACGCAGAACCACAGCGCGAAGGAAATCGCGGATATTACGGCGCGGATGGGCGATGATGTGAATGCATTTACGAGCAAGGAATGCACGGCTCTTTACGGGATGACGGTCACAGAGCGGATGGAGGAGCTGGCGATGCTGCTCGGTGATATGCTGACAGCCTCGCTGTTTGAAGCAAAGGAGCTGGCGAAAGAAAAACGGATCGTCATGGATGAGATCGATATGTATCAGGATTCTGCGGAGGATCTGGTGCATGAGCTGCTGCAAAAGAGGGTATGGCGGGATGATGCACTCGGCTATTTGATTTCCGGGACAAAATCGGTCGTGCGGACATTTCGCAGCGAACAGCTGCGCCGTTTTCACCAGGAGCATTACTTTGCGGAAAATATGCTGATCTCAGCCGCGGGCGGCTATGAGGAGGCCCGGATGCTCGAATGGCTGGAGCGGGCGTTTGCCGGCGTGCGCAGACGCGGCGCGGCCCCCGGCGCGCCGGAGCCGCAACAAGGGCGCGGGACACAAAAGCCGGAGACTCCGCGCGAAAGGAAATCTGGGCCTCTCAGTCCGGAAGAAACTGCAGCATGGATTCGGCAGGAGAAGGCGGGGCAGCTCTCGCTTTCGACGTATCATAAGGAGTATGAGAGAGCTGGGGGCGCGGAGCATGTGGAGAAATATCCGGAAGAGCGTGCCGGATGCACTGTCGGACGCAGGAAGGAATGTGCGGATGCTGCGGGAATGTGCGCGGAGCATGCGGGCGGATGCGGGAAAGAGCGCAGCAGTGCCGCCGCTCCTCGGTACTGGCGCAGCTTTGCCTCCGCGGACAGGGAAATCGAGCAGTTTCATATCAATCTGGCGTTTCCGGCGCTGTGCGTGGGGGATGAGCGGCGGTTTGCCTATTCCGTGCTGAATTCGGCGTTCGGCGGCAGCAACAATTCCCTGCTGTTCCAGAAAATCCGCGAGGAGGCCGGCATGGCCTACTCCGTCTACTCCTACAGCAGTGCATATGTCCGCGCGGGACTGTTCCACATTGATATCACGGTGCAGCCGCAGCTGGCGGTGCCGGTGCTTGGCAGAGCGGCGGAGCTCGCAGAGAATTTTGCGCGCAGCGGCCTGACGGAGGAGGAATTGTCCCTATATAAACAGCAGGTGGAAACCGAGCTCATTATGAGCGCGGAGAGTCCGAAAACGCGCATGGACTCCAACGCGAAATTTGCGCTTGCGGGCGCGCCGCTCTACACACTCGAGCAGAAGCTTGCAAAAATTGAGGAGATCACCTGCGGGGACATCCGGCAGCTCGCCGCGGAGATCCTGCAGCCTTCGGTGTGCAGCGTATGTGTGGCCGGAGACCGGAGCTGTGCGGATA
>CAMWWR010000415.1 GCA_947178045.1 uncultured Clostridia bacterium | reverse complement strand
ATCTATGACAGGGAAATTATGCAACAAAATATTGTAATTCCATATTCTGCAAAGCAAAAAAACAGAAGGCCCGCGGCACAATCCACTATTGGGATTTTACCACAAACCTTCCGAAAAAAACATAGCAAAAAAGAAAATTAACATTATCGTAAGAAATGTGTAATAAAGCTACACATTCTCGTTTTTCAGCGTCTCCACCACACTGTTTTTCCGCAGCTTTCCGGCCGCGTAGAACATGGTTGCGAACACGACCGCGAACACGCTGACCACGGCTATGGCAATGCTGGCTGCCGGGACATAAAAGTCCGTGACATAGCCCTCGTTGACGACGCGGTAGATCGCAAAGGTCAACAGCAGAGCGACCGGCATGCCGTAGAGCAGGCTCTTGATGCCGTAGAGCAGGCATTCGTAATTCAGCATCCCGTAGAGCGCCTTTCTCGTCATGCCGATGGATTCCAGCATGGCAAATTCCCTGCGGCGCAGCGATATATTGGTCGAGATCGTATTGAATACGTTCGCTGCCGCAATCAGCGAGATCAGCGCGATAAAGCCGTAGGAAAATACGTTCACGATCAGGATCAGGTTTCGCTGGAACGAATCCCGCTCTGCAAGATTGTACAGCGGGCCGGTATCGACGGCGCTGGCCAGAAGCCGCGCCTCCAGCTTCTCGTATACGGCGTCCGGATCACCGGAGGCCGTCAGGCTGACAACCGCCGTCATGTCGTCGGAGAACTCCGGAAAAAGCTCCGCTATGGCGGATTCCGGATATACAAACGAGAGAAGGCTTTTTTCGAGCCCCATCGGAAGCTCCGCATCCGTCACACGATAATTCAGAAGCTTTTCCTCTCCCGGATACAGCTTCATCTCGCCCACCGGCTCTTCCATTCCCGCCGGTTCTCTTTCCGGAATGTCCGCACTTCCCGCCACTTCTTCTTCGTCCTCCGGGCCGTCCGCGCTCCCCGCCGCTTCTTCATCCTCCGCGCTGTCTGCGCCTTTTGCTGCTTCTTCTCCCGGATCCTCGTTTTTTCCTCCCGACGGCGTCTCCTCCCATATCAGCTCATACAGGAAGGCGGAAAGAGTTCCCGATTCCTCCTTCAGGTACCGGATATTTGTGTATCTTCCGCTCACATACTGCAGAATATTGTCATAGACAAGCGCATTTTTTTCTGTCCCGAAATATCCCTGCTCCGCCAGCCCGTTTTTTTCCGTGTACGCCCGATATTCCCGGTCCGGCAGGAAATACAGCCGGACCGGCGCTGCAGCCCCGTTCCGTCCGGTTGCTTCGAGAAAAAGCTCCTCCTCAAAGCTGTAGCTGTGCTGAGCAGCCGCCCAGGCAAAAAAGCTCTGATCCATCGCTGACTGGTCGAACATAAAGGTCTCGAATACACGGATGTGCACGGAGCTCTCCGCAATCCCCTCCGTGTCTGCAAGCAGCTCTCGTATCTCCTCTGCTGTATGCTTCTGCTCCCGATACGTATAATACTGAAAATCATAATTTTTCGCCTCGGCGACCGAATCCACGCTGCTTCGAAGATAGTCCACAAAGCTGCTCGCCGAAATGAACAGCACGATGCTCACAAACAGGGAGATGACCGTTGCGCGGTATTTTTTCCGGTTGCGGCGGAAATTTTTGTCCGCCAGCACGCCCGGTATCCCGAACAGACGGTACAGAAAACCCGGCGTACGCAGGCGCTTGTTCGGCACCTGGATCACATTGTTCTGCCGGATCGCCTCAATGACGGGAACCCGCATCGCCCTGCGCGCCGGAATGGCTGCGGACACGAGAACCGTCACGAATGCCAGAACAGCCGCGATCAGAAGTGCCTGCCAGTCCGCCTGCAGTGTGAGCGGTATCCGGCTCGAGGAAAAGAGCCCGACAAAACGGTAGCGCAGCGCATAGAAGGTAATGCTCATCCCCACGATGCCAGCGAGAATTCCGAGCGGTATGCCGATCACGCTGACAGCGCAGGCCTCAAACCGGATGCTCTTTCTCATCTGCCGCTTCGTTGCGCCGACGGAGGCCAGCAGGCCGAACTGCTTCATCCGCTCGTTCACCGAAATAGAGAACGCGTTGTAGATCAGAGCCACCGAGCCGAATACGATAATGATGCACAAAATTATTGCCAGCCCGTTGAAGACACGGGTGAACGACCGCATCCCCGAAATGCCGTCCATGCGCAGCAGACCGCTGTGATATTCATTCTCAGTCCCGAGTCCGGCTCTGTTCAGCTCGCTCATCACCGAAATAATTTCTTTCCTGTTCCGCAGCGTAAAGGCGATCTGATACGATACATCCTCCGCCTCCTCCGCAAGCCCATTGCCGCCGGTCAGCACGGTGTAGCCCGGACAGCTGTAAGGTTCCACCTCATAGCTGAAACGCTCGTAGATCCCGACGACCGTCCAGGTTTTCTCCTCCTGCCTGCGCACGAGCACTTCCCCTTCGGTATCCTCTTCCTCCGATTCCCCGTATCTCTTGTATCGATCTCTCGGTGTGAGCGCCGTTTCCATATATTCCCGCTGCCCGATGCTTCCGGTGATGGTATCACCGAGCTTTAAGGCTACGCCGTTCTTTGCCAGATGGGCCGGAATCAGAATCTCATTCTCGTTTTCCCGCAGCCTTCCGGTCAGGAGG
>CAMWWR010000414.1 GCA_947178045.1 uncultured Clostridia bacterium | reverse complement strand
TAGCTTCATGGCCTCGAGCAGCGTTACTCCGGAGCCGCAAAAGCTGTCCAGCACAATTTCTCCCGGTTTTGTGTAAGTCTCGATAAACTTTGATATTTCGTTGAACGGCTTCTTGCCCCAATATTTATGCATGGCATAAATGCCTTTATACGTATTCTTATTCATTCTGACACCCATACATATCGCAGATCCGTCTGCGACACTTCACTGAAATAAAGAGTTCAGGCATAATGATCCATCTCGCAACAGTCCGGCTCTCCGTCTCAGCTCTCCGTCTCCGCCAGCTCCCTCCGGAATTGCTCCAGCTGTTCGTTGTTGAATTCCAGCCGTTCCCGGATCCTCTGCCGGCGCGTGTTCAGATGGTGGCGGACCTCCACCATTTCCCGGTCGTCGAGCAGCGCGTCCACCTGATAGAGCCAGATCTCCGCGTCCCTCACGCCGGCCGCCCGGAGCGTGCTCACAAGCTGGCGGCTGTGCTGCTCCAGCATCTCCGTGCTGCGGCGGTAGCGCCGTTCCTCCTCGCGCGTCTTCACATATTTTTCCCACAGCTCGGCAAGCTCCCGGTAGCTTTCCACGCAGTATTTCTCGTAGCAGTAATCAAGCATGCTCGTGCTGTTGACCAGCTTGATCTTGACCTTGTTGGTCAGCTGAATGACCCTGTTCTGCCGGAATACCGATTCCTTGAGCACCCGTTCGCAGGCGGAGGCGGCCGCCGCGATATACGCGACAACGGCCGCCTCCATCGCCGCAGTCAAAAGCAGGGGCAGCGTCATATCCGCCGACGACACCCTCCCTGCCACAAACAGCGTGATAAAAAGGACGATGACCAGCACCGCGCTCCCGATGGCCAGTCTCCGCAGAAACAGCTTCTTATCCTGCGCCTGCTCCCGCTCGTACTGAATCACCGCCCGCTCCCCGTCGAGCTGGCGCAGATCCGCCTTCACCATACTCTGATACTGCTCCTGCTCGTACAGATTTTTCAGCTCGTTCGGTATTTCCTTCTCATACCGCTCCATCGCCCGGTATTGCTCCGTCGGAATGCGATCCGGATTATTCTGATATTTGTTCCGCTCGCGGGTCAGCTGGATGATCCCGTTCGCGGCGGTATTCACTGCGCTGCGCTCCTTAGGCTCCAGCCGGTCGATGCGCTGCATATCCGTCAGATACGAGGTCACGGCCTCGTATTCCCGCTTTGACAGTGCGATCTGGCGCTCCAGCTCCTCGATCTGCTCGCGCATCGTGCCCTCGGACAGCTCGGGGGATACATCCGCCTTCTTTTTTCCCCTCCTGGTTTTTTTCTCCCTCCGGAGGGCTTCCGAAAAATCTGCCGCCTCCGCGGCCTCGATTTTCCTTCGCTTCTTTCTTCTCAACATTTATACTCTCCTGTCCGCCCGCAGGCGCGCCTTTTCCCGGTAATCATCCTTCAGCTTCTCCAGCAGTTCATCCGCCTTCTCATAATATTCCGCAACCTTCCCCTGCTCATGCAGCTCTTTCAGCTTTTCGAGCTCCTGCCAGTCGGGAGCCAGCTCCGCCGCCGTCCTCGCCAGATACAAAGCCTGCGTTGTCTGTTCGATGACCTCCCTGCGGGGCAGAAGCGTTTTCAGTTCCTTCTCCAGCAGCTCCTCCTGGCCTGTCAGCTTCAGCGACATCAGATACTGCTTCAGCGACTCGTCCGAGCGGTTCAGGCGATATGCCTCCCGAAAATGCCCGGGCGCCTGGCGGAATGCTCCCCCGTGCATTTCAAGCACAGCCAGGTTGTGGAGCAGATTTCCGTGCTCCTGCTCCGGGAAAACCGCAAGTTCCTCCTCCTCGAGAATCTCCCGGTAGATTTTCTCCGCCTCCGCCTCTCTGCCCTCCGAGAGCAGCCGGTCCGCGTTCCATTTTTTGCGCTGCGCCGGGCTCATCTCAATAAACGCGTCATAGCGCCGAAGAAATTCCTTGATCTCCTCCTGGTCAAAATAATCCGTGCTGCAGAAGATTGCCACGATGATATCCTTCGCCCCCGCATGGCTCTCGCACAAATGCCTGAGACAGTCCGCACGCTCGGAAAGTCCCAGCTCCTCGCCGATAAACCGGAGCAGCTCCGGGTCAAACAATTCCTCCTGCATCACAAACGCATTGTGGTAAAGAATATGGCACAATTCCTCCATGCTGGACGCCGCTCTGTCGACCGACCGGAAAACATACGGCTGCGCCGCCTGCTTTCCGGTACACAATATCACCCTTCCCATCGCCGTACTCCTCTCGTTACAGTTCGACCTTCAGCTTCCATGGTAACAGAAATGATGCACAGAAATCGTAAAAAGCACGATTTCGCGCATAAAATTCCCGGGCTTTTATGAAAAAACGCATAAGAACACCTCGCCTTACAGTATCTGCTCCCAGATCCGCCGTGTGCACGCCTCCCTGCCGAAGCCGAGATCGCGGATCCGCACCACCGGCGTCTCGCGGTCCGCATAGCTCAGAGAAAGCTCGAGCATGATCGTCTTATTTTCCCTTTTCATGAGATTCTCCAGGATCATGACCTCATGCACCGGCTCCTTTTTGAGCACATTGCTCACAAGAAATTCGATTTCCTGCGTGTCGTCCAGAATGATCCGGCACTGGCAGCCCGCGCTGCGGTAATCCTCACCGG
>CAMWWR010000413.1 GCA_947178045.1 uncultured Clostridia bacterium | reverse complement strand
ATATCAACATCCACCGCATTAACATACGTCATATCATGCCGGGATGCCGCAGCATCCTCCGCCCGGATCGGACGCGCCGGCAGGACGCCCAGCGCCAGCATCAGCGCGAGCAGGCAGGCAATGACAGGCCGTCTGATCTTTAATCTCATACCGAAGCCCTCCTTAAAAAATAAGAGGCAGGTTTTCGCCTGCCCCCTCCGGAACATGCCGGAACTCAGTTTGTTGCTGTCTTTTTCGCACCGCGGAAAACACGAAGACCCAGCATGACTAACGACCCGATCATAAAGATGTTAATCGGAAAGACCGTAAACAGCACGTTCGCGGCCTTGATCAGCTTAATCAGCTGGTCGGCCATGTCCATGTCGATCATGCTCGTTGTACTGGACGTATCCGCTGCCAGTACCGCATGAGCGCCGGCGGACGCGAAGAACATCGCGCACAGCGCAAGCATTGCAGCCGCCCGGCGGAATGTATGCCGCGGATTTGCCTCGCTGGCGGTATCCACACCGGCCGCGCCGGCAGGCTCCTCGGTGCTGGCGGAAACCGGTTCCGGCCCTGCCTCCGTCTGACGTTTAAAACGGAAAACCATCGTAACTCCTCCTCTCGAATGAAATGCTGCGGCAGGCAGCACCACCCGCCGCACGGTAAAACGCTTCTGCCGTAATTCTACGGCTGCTATATCATCAGACACCCGCGGACGGGTGCGGTTATAGCCAACAGGAGAGCCCCACGGAGAGGATAATACCTGTAAAAACAACGCCTCTCCGGGGGTATCAAAAATGAGTAGCTTCCTATTTCTTACCGCCGCCGGCGAACGCTACGGTTGAGACAACCAGCACATTTTTCCCGGCCCGGCCGCGCAGGACGAACTCCGCATCGTATACGCCGGGAACCTCAACCAGCGCTTTCGAAGCCTCGACAGAGATGGATTCCTTTGTGACCGTGTAACCGAGCTCGCCGGTTTCCGCGTCCACATTCGGCACCAGCCTGTCTGTCATGACATACTGGATAGATACGCCTTCCCGCTGCGCTTTGGTGACCTCGTCAACCATGCTCCATGGCCGCGCGTGTAAGATTGTGATTTTACTGTTCATAGAACCTCTCTTTCTGCCCGTATCAGCCGATAGCAAAGCATCTTACTTTTTATTCGATTTCCGGCTCTCAAGGATCCGGTCAATCTCTTCATCAAACTGTCCGGCCAGCTCTTCATCGCCCAGGACGACCGCCAGCTGCCGGTAAGCCATCATCTTGCCGAAGGCGACGGTATGGATGAAGTCGCCGTTCGTTGTCTTGAATTCCATCAGGTATTCCTGCACCGCCGAACAAAACAGGGCAAGAACCGACCGCCGCACGGACGCCGGCGAGGCCTCGTCGATCGAACGGTCGTCGGGCTTACGCCGGAATATTCCGAAAATATTTGCAAGACTCATTCGTCCTCCTTTTCCGGGAGATACTCGGCAATCTTTTCTACAAGCTCAGAAAAGCCGCATTTCTCCGCGATTACTCCGACTTCCCGCAAAAACAGGTAATGCTCGAACAGATCAACAGCCGGGAGGCCGCCGAAGCTGAATTTACTCAGGTGATAGTTAAAGCGTTCCCACAGGACGCTTTCGATCTGCGTCCCGTCCTTTTCTGCAACGCGTTCTTCCACAGCCTTTGGCTCTTCTGCATCCGAAGCTTCGGCTGCTTCTGCTTCTTCGGCCGGCTCGTTTTCGTCGGCTTTCTTCGCCTCCGGCCAGTCTACGATATACGTTTCCTCATCCTCCTCCGGCCGGTCCGTCACATAGCGATCCCGCCCGGCTCCGTCTTTCTCTATCTTTTCCTGCAGGCATTCTTCCTTCATGTTTTCCAATTCGGCAACCAGATCATCCAGATTCAGAAAGGATGCCGCCATCCAGCAGCCGCTGAGAAAGCCCTGTACTCTATCATAATTTTGAGGTTCGCGGGTTTCTTCCTCTCTCCACGTCTTCATCATCATTTCATAGGCTTTCTTTAATGCCTGATAAACCTCATCCTTTTTCATACCTTCCGTCCTTTCTGCCCTGGCTCCTGCACCTGGGGACTTTATTTTGTGCGGTGTTTCTGGATTCTTTTCTGCAACGTATTCTTCTACAGCCTTCGGCTCTTCTGCATCCACGGGAGCCGGTTCCGCTGTTACTTCCATAATGTTTTCCGGCTGGCAGCCGAGGAACCGACATATCCGGTCGATCACGTCCGTTCGGACAGGCTCGCCCTTTGAAAGCTTTGCCAGTGTCGGGGAAGACATGACCGCCAGCAGGTCAGTCTTCTTCATTCCTTTTGCGTTCAGCACGGCGAACAGCCTGTTGTACCGAATCATGCCGTCTCCTCCTGCTGCTTCCTGTCAAGCAAAGCATCCAGTTCGGCGGCCAGATCATCAAGGCCAAGTCTCATGGCCACCGACCTGCATCCCAAAATCTCACCGAAATAAATATAGTCCGCGTCCTTGCTGAATTCTTTCGACTGTGCTTGTACAGCAATGTTGCTGATACTGCGCAGCGCTTCACAAACCTCTTTTTTCGTCATACCTTCCGCCCTTTCTGCCCGGAGCTCCCGCGCTCGGGGACTTTACTTTGTACGGCTTTTTTGGTACAATTAAAGCTAAAAACTTTGATAAAC
>CAMWWR010000412.1 GCA_947178045.1 uncultured Clostridia bacterium | reverse complement strand
GCAACATTCCGTCCACGCCGACGAACCTTGCGATCGATTACAAGGGCCTGATCTACACAGTGACCCAGGGCGATCACGACCTGAGTTTAAAGAAGCTCAATATCGCCGGAAACAACCTGATTATGCCGGACGCCTACGACGAGCTGTGCGCGGCGGTGACGACCGGAAATTACAAAAACATTTATGTTGCGTCGAGCAACGGCTATGTCTACGAGTACAACTCGGAGGGCGAGCTGCTCTTCGTGTTCGGAGGAAGGGACGACGGGCGTCAGCGCGTCGGACTGTGCAGCAAGGTCGAGGCGATTTCCGTAGACCAGTACAACCGCATTTTCCTGCTCGACTCGGACAAAAAGCAGATCAATGTATATGAGCCGACGGAGTTCACGAACCTTCTGCACGAGTCGCTTGAGCTTTACGCGAACGGGCGCTATGAGGAGAGTATGGAGCCGCTGACGCAGGTGCTTTCCATGAACACGCTGTTCGATTATGCGAACATGGCGATGGGCCGCGCTTACCTGCAGATTGAGGACTACCACAATTCGCTGAAATACGCAAGGCTCTCCAAGGATCTTGACGGCTATTCGGATGCGTTCTGGGAGATCCGGAACCTGTGGCTGAAAAATAATCTTGTCACCGCGTTCCTGGTGATCGTCGCTCTGGTTGTTCTTGTAAAGGTGCTGAAGGTGCTTCAGAAGAAGAAGGGAATCTTCGATCCGGTCAAGAGAGTATGGGAGAAGGTGTCGGAGCGGACGCTCGTCAAGCAGCTGAAATACAGTACTTATTTTATGAAGCATCCGGTCGACGGCTGCTACGGCGTGCGCAGGGAGAACAAATCCTCCTGGATCTGCTCGGCGATCCTGCTCGTGGTGTTCATCATCCTGTCGATCATCAACAAATACTACTGCGGCTTCCTGTTCAAGACGGTGCGCGAGGGCAGGTATGACCTGGTGAGCGATATCGGTGTCGTCGTCGTTGCGTTCTTCGCACTGACGATCTGCAATTACCTTGTCGTGACGATCAAGGACGGCGAGGGAAGCTTCAAGAACCTTGTCAGCGCTTATTCCTACTGCCTGATGCCGTACATCGTGCTGATGCCGTTCATGATCATCGTGAGCAACCTGATCACATACAATGAGTATTTCATCGTTCAGTTCGGAATGCTCTGCATCTACGCATGGGTGGTGGTACTCCTGTTCCTTTCGATCAAGGAGGTCAACAACTATTCCGTGAAGGAAACCGTTACCGTAATTTTCCTGACAGCGTTCACCCTGCTGATCGCGGCACTCGTTATCTTCATTGTATATGTACTGTGCTCGCAGGTGATGGATTTCGTAGCGACTGTTGCCAGAGAGGTGGTGAACCGGTTTTGAATAAATTAAAGGAACATAAAAAAATACTGTTTATTGCGGTTCCGATCGTGGTCGTTCTCCTGATCGTCATTATTGCGGCGGTGAGCCTCGGCGGCGATGACGCCATGGAGCCGACAGTCAATCTGCGGACGGCGTCAAGAAGCACGGACGCGGCGGTAAGCGCCGGGAGGGTGGATACCTCAAAGGAGATCAAGGGACATTTCCTCATCGCGGAAAATGCGGATTACGAGCTCTATCTGAAGAAGGAAGTGCTTTCCATCATCGTGCGCGACAAGGCGACCGGAGCGACGATGGAGTCCACGGTGGAGGAGGACGACGGCAAGAGCAATGCCTCCTGGGCCGGCTTTATGAAATGCGGCATCAACCTGGACGTACAGGTCGGAAACACGACCCAGCAGAAAAAGGTCGATATCCTGAGCGGCAAGGCCGAGGTGAATGTGACACAGATCGACGGGGGCTTTACCGCGAAGATCGATTATCCGCAGTATGAGCTGGGCTTTGAGCTGACGGTGCTCCTCTACGACGACGGCTCGATCGAGGCCTCGATCCCGGAGAGCTCCATCTACGAAAATTCGGCGACCAACCAGATCGGCAATATCTATGTGTTCCCGATGCTCGGGCGCACACATCTCGGGGAGATGGGCGGCTACATGATCGTGCCGGACGGCAACGGAGCGCTGATCAACCTGAACGACAAGGAGGGCAGATTTACCGCTCCTTACACTCAGAGAGTGTTCGGCTCGGATGTCGGCATAACGGAGTCCTTCGTGCTCTCCCTGTTCTGGAACAAATATGAGACAATCAACGAGTCGGAATATATTCTGGCTCCGGTCTACGGGATGGTTCATTCCGACAGCGACATGGCGTATCTCGCAGTCATCACGAGCGGTGCGGAGGGCGCAACGGTCATGGCCTACCCGAACGGCGTGTTCACCGACTACAACTGGGTTTCGGCGAGATTTTTGAAGCATACGCTCTACAATGAGCCGACCTCGAATTCGGGCGGTTCGGTCGTGAAGGTGACGGAGCGCTTCCAATACGATATTTCGGTGCGGTACTTTTTCACAAAGAATGAGGATGCGAATTATGCAGGCCTCGCAAACCGCTATCGCGAGTACCTTTTGAAGACGGGCACGCTCGCTCAGAAGGCTGACGAATTCCGGCTGAGGACGGATTTCCTCGGAACGGACCGCGAGAGCTGGATGTTCACGACGAAGGCAGTCACGATGACGACGACGGACGATATCCGCAAGATCTACAGCGAGCTGAAG
>CAMWWR010000411.1 GCA_947178045.1 uncultured Clostridia bacterium | reverse complement strand
CGTAGCAAAAATAAATCAACCTATGGCGGACGGAACGGCCAGCGGTGGAATGACCGGTGAAAAAGTGCCCGGCAGAGAGACATACAGCCTGTCGGCCGGCAAAAAACAGGGAAGAGGCATCCGGGCAGGATTTGGTGAGTCACCGCAACTGCGGCTTGAACAGACTGCGAAAAACCGGAAAAACTGCAGGATTCGGAAAGACTGCGGTAAACCAGAAAAAGCAGCGAGAATTGAAAAACAGCAGGACTCAAAAAGAACGCAGCAAACCGGAGAAACCATCAGGAATCGAAAACCAGCAGAACTCGAAGAATTACAGAAACCGAAGAGACAGCACAAACAGAGAGAAACAGCATAAACAATTAAGGAAGCAGCACAAACCAAGAAAAGCAGCGCAAACAGAAAAAACAGCGCAAACCGGCGAAGGCAGCAAAAAATACAGGGAGAGACAGCAGGAAATACGGAAAGCACCGGCGGATAAAGGAACATGCGGGGGAGGGCGTATGTGGGAGATTACGATAGGAAAGCTGATTCGTAGCACGCGGGAAGCACAGAAGATTTCGACGGGAAAGCTGGTGGAGGGGATCTGCTCGCGCAGAACACTCCAGAAGTTTGAGGAGGGGCAGCCGGATTGCGATATGCTGCTCTTTATTATATTGCTGCAGCGGCTTGGGAAATCGGCGGACAAGCTGGAATATATTCTGACCTGGCAGGACTACCGCCTGGAGTGCATTCTGGACTGGTTCACCGAATGTGTTTTTAAGAAAAAGAAAAAATGGGCCGAGCGGGCGATCGAGCTCTACTGGATAAAAACAGAGGGGATCGGGACGGTTCACCGCATGTATCTGTGCCGCGGGCGCGCCATGATTGCGTACTGGATCGACGGGGATGCCGGGGAGGCGGAGAAATGGCTGGAAAAGGCGCTGAGTGCGACATTTCCGCGCTGGAGAAATGCCGTGTGGACAGAGTGCTGCATCTCTGCGATGGAGCTGGAAAACGCGCTGGCACTTGCCCGGATGAGGCAGGAGCAGGGCAGAGATGACGCAGGGCTTCTGCGCAGATGCGGGGAATATATAGGCAGGATGGTGACGGACGGCGAGGAGCACGCGAAGCTTTTCGGAAAATACGCATGGCTGACGGCGGCGGTGAGGCTGAGGAAGGGACGCTGCGAGGAGGCGATGGAGCTCTGCATGAAGGCGCTGGAGGAGCTGCGCCAGTACGGAATAGAATATTTTATGCGTCCGCTGCTCCGCCTGATGCTGCGCTGTCATGAGAGGCTCGAGAGGAAGAAAGGGCGGGAGACCGTGCAGGAGGGGCCGAGACGCAGGCGTGAGGCGGGCGTGAGGGGCTCCGTTTTTTGGATTCCGAAGAAGCGCTGCATGATCTATCTGCAGATTCTCGAGCATTTGCACGAGCAGTTCGGTGAACCGTGGTATCCGCAAGATTCGCTTCTGTGCAACTGCTGTCAGAAATCCTATCATCTGGATTACGAGGTGCTCTATGCGGAGCGCTGTGTAAAGGGAATGACGCAGGAAAGAATGGCGGAGGGGATCTACCACAGCGCCAAGGCAATCGGGGAGATCGAGCGGGTGGAGAGCATGTCGAGCACCAGGCGATTTTCCATGATGCTGGGAAAGGTGGGGCTGGAGAAGGAAAGACGGAACGGTTTTGTGGTCACGGATTCCTTCGAAGCGCTGGAACTGCGCAAGGAAATACAGACCTGCGCAGGAAGGCAGCAGTACGATATCATGAGGCTGCTGCTGCGCCGGCTGGAGCAGCAGCTGGACATGGAGATATTCGAAAATTACAGAACCGTTCAGCTGATTCGAAATTCGATCGATATAGCGAGTGAAATGCGTCCCTGCGAGAAAATACTGGCCGAGGACTGGGAACTGCTCGACAAGACATACTGCTTTGTACCGGATGAATGGAAGGTCGGCGCGGAGCTTGCGCCGCGCCAGAATAAGCTGGGGAATATCGGAAGGCTGCCGGAGCTGAAAAAAGAGCGGCTGGGAAGAAAGCGTCTGTGCAGAGCGCCGATGAAGAACGAGACGGACGTGATCAATCAGATTGCTCTCCTTTTGCAAAAGCTGGGAAAAGACAGGGAAGCCCTGAGGCTATACGAATGGACGCTTCAGACCTTTGAGCAGAGCCGGGTATACACGCGTCACCGCTTCCTTTCCTACGGCCTGCTGCTTGGAAATGTGGCGATTGCAAAATGCTCCGTTGAGGAAAGCAGCAAAGCACTACGGCAGAGCCTGCGCTGCGGCAAGCTCTGCTTTTTGGCGAATGATTATCTTACTCTGGCATGTGCACTGGAAGATGATTCTTCCAAGCATGACTTGTGCTGTCAGATGATACGCGAAACGTATTATCTATTTGAATTGATGTATAACTACCGTAAGCAGAGCATAATAAAAAAGTATTATGAAAACAATTACGGAGGCGATGTGGAGGAAGATTAGAATCCGTCAATCTCCGGGCCAGTCGGGTTTGGTTTTGCATCGTCCGGCAGCGCGAGCGTGGATGCTGACGGGGATCCCGGCTGAAGGATTTCTTCCTCGATCAAAAGACCAAATAATACAAGAATTGCCGTAAAGCAGCCGAGCATCGTTTTCCGAAGCCGCAGCGCCGTTTTTTTGTTCCTTCTCATAAGAAC
>CAMWWR010000410.1 GCA_947178045.1 uncultured Clostridia bacterium | reverse complement strand
ATTTTCCCGGTTACAGCTCAGCCTTCGGTTCCCGCGAGGTGTTTTTTATGCGTTTTTCATAAAAGCCCGGGAATTTTATGCGCACTTACTGCAAAGCTTGCCACAAAAAATCGGATATGCTATAATCCAGGCAGAGCTTACGGCAGTACCGCTCCGCACCCGACCGGCGGAACAGAAGCATTCTGGCTCTGCATACCGGCATATCGCAGAACCGGCATATTACAGAAAGAGGGTCCCATGCTGCATTTTGAAACCCAGACCGACCAATACACCGACAGCTTTTCCGGCTTTTCGGCCCCGCCGGAAAGCGTACTGTTTTTTGACATTGAGACAACCGGCTTTTCCGGGGACAGCGCGTACGTCTATCTGATCGGCGCCGCCTTTCTCCGGGACGGACGCGTCCGCTTGCGCCAGTGGTTTATGGAGGATGTTGCCTGCGAAAAGGAGCTGATCTCCTGCTTTCTGACGTTTGCTGCGGATTTCTCCGTGCTTGTCCATTACAACGGAGCGGCCGTCGATGTCCCGTTTAGGCAGAAAAGATGCCGCCGGTACCGGCTCGCCGACCGGCTGTCCGCACTGTCCCAGTCGGATCTTTACCGCCTGCTTCTTCCGCGCCGGCGGCTGCTCGGCCTTGCGGATCTGAAGCAGAAGACCGTGGAACAGCGCATCGGCCTGCAGCGCGCAGACCGCTTTTCCGGCGGCGACCTGATCTCCGTCTATACCGAATTTCTCGGCCGGTACCGCTATGAACGGCTGAGATCGCAGCACAGCGATACCCCTGATTTTTCGAACACCGGCCTTACGCAAATGCCGGAATCTCCTGCAAAGGCCCTGCTGTGCGTCCTTCTGCTGCACAACAGGGAGGATCTGACCGGCCTGCTTTCCATCGCCCCTCTTGGCCATGCTCTGGCCGTTCTGGAAAGCGCGTCCGGCTGGGAGGATATCCCGGAGACGGCTTCCGGCCTCTCCGCTCTCCCAGGCCCGAAAACATCTTCCGATTCATCCGCGTTCCCGGACGTGCCGGAAAAAACCGCTGCCGCCGTCTTCCGCCTGCAAAACTCTGTGTCGAACGGTATCTGGCGGGTACTGTTTCCGGAGCCTGTGAGCAGACTCCTCCCACTTCCGCCCGCTCCGTCCGCGGATATCTCCGCCGGGGCAGACAGCTTCGAATATAATACCGTCGCCGTCACCCTTTCCGCGGAGGTGGACGGCTCGCTTACGCTGAGCATCCCGTATTTGTGCGGCACGCTGAAATACTTTTTTGACGATTACAAAAACTATTATTATCTTCCTCTGGAGGATCGCGCGATACATAAGAGCGTGGCAGAATTCGTGGACAAAGCATATCGAAAAAAAGCGACGCAGAAAACCTGCTATCAGAAAAAAAGCGGCTGCTTTCTGCCGCAGGCGGAGGACGTTTTCACCCCCGCGCTCCGGCTGGAGCCAAAGGATTCCCTCTCCTTTTTTGAGCCGGGAGATACCTTTTCTGAGCCTGGAGAAACCGGGATCGAAAACGCCCTGCTCCGGGATCCGGAACGGCGGGAACGCTGGCTGGCCGGACTGCTGCGGTGGGTGCTTGCCTGACTAACTTATATCATTTCATTCTGTATTTTCTTCAGTGCCAGAAGAATGTGTTCCGGCTGAAAAGGCTTTGTGACATATCCGGAGACTCCATACTGAACCGCGGTCTGTATGGCCTCCTCGGAATTGTCGGCCGTCACCATAATGACATTCACTGCGGGATATTTTTCTTTCACCCTTTTTAAAATATCCAAGCCGTTTTCTTCCGGAAAATGGATATCCAGAAATAAGATCAGGGGGATATTTTTGCTCATGGCCGCCCACAGCTCTGTGCTGTTTTCGGCAATGCCGGTGCAGCGGTATCCTTCTTTTTCCAGCAGCTCCTTTAAAACCTGACCGATCAGCCTGGCATCATCGCAGACCATAAAGGTTCCCTTGCCAGCCCTGTCCAGCAGCTCATCCGTTGTGACATGGAAAAAATCTGCCAGAGCACAGAGCATTGTTATGTCCGGCAGGGTACTGCCGGTTTCCCATAGTTAAAGATATTGGTAACTAAAATTGATACATCAATCGATTTTCCCGATAAAACGGTAGTAGATTTCTACTTTCTGCTCCCTTGTACCGTCCTCGTGCTTGTCCGCCTCATGGACGACGATCTTTTCAATCAACGTGTTCAGAAGTGGCGCTGTGAGTTCCATGGGATTAGCATATTTCCTGATGAGTGCAAGCCACTTCCCCGCATCGGCAGTGGTCTGCTTTACCCTATCCAACTTAGCCCTTAATTCTTCAAGTTGTTCATCAAGCTGTGTCTGCTCATCCTGGTATTTTGCTGACAGCATATTGAAGTTGTACTCTGTAATACGTCCCACGGCCCAGGCCTCATACAGCCTTGCAAACAGGGCATCCACCTCTGTCTTGCGTTTTTCAGCCTGTCTCAGGTCATTTTCCTGCTTCCTGCGGATAATGCCTGTCTCCATGTCGCTGGCACTCATCAGTTTCTTCAACAGCTTTTCCTCGTCCATATGCGCCTGATCTGACCAGAACTGTATTCTTGATAATACATAGGCATAGAGTGCATCGTAACGGATATAATGGCTGCTGCAATGGTTCTTATCCATAGTGCCATAGCGGCTGCAATGATAG
>CAMWWR010000409.1 GCA_947178045.1 uncultured Clostridia bacterium | reverse complement strand
CCCATATATTGTATACCGCGATCCGCATATTTCTTCTTCCCTTCTTTTTCCCTTTTTCCGCTCTTTTTCTTCTGTTTCCGCGCCGATGGCCGCCCGCACAGGAAGCAAAATGCCGACAGGACTCCGCAGATCGTGAAATGCTGATACCGCCTGCCATTTCCGAAGCATCGGAAGATTATCCGCAGCATCAGTAAACTGTCTGCTGCCCGGAGCACCGGCCAATTATCCGCATGCTGCCCGTGATTGCCAACCCGGCGACGCTGTGGTATCATATTTTCCGGAGAGCTTTTTCCCTCTGATCTTCTTTTCACCTTTTAACGAAAGGACCCGAACCATGCTGAAATTAAAATACCTGTTTGAAAATTACGCGCTGGCAAAGGAGGCGCTGGCACACTGGGAACATGATGCAGCCTCCCTTGACGACATGCTTTCCCAGTTCCGCATTTCCTCCAATGCGATTTATCCGTTTCTGCACGGCGAAAAGCGCTGCTTTCTCCGCCTTGCCCCGACCGAAGAAAAGCAGGAAAATAATATTATCGGTGAGCTCGAATTCATCCGTTTTCTCCGCGGACACGGCTATGCCGCACTCACTCCCATCCCTGCGCGCAGTGGAGAATATTACCTTCGCCTGACTACCTCTTTCGGAGAATATTATGCCTCGGCCTTTGAGGAGGTGCCCGGCGTTCCGATCGAGTCGACGGATTACTCTCCCGAGATTATGTACGCATACGGAAGGGCGTTGGCACAGCTGCACAATCTGTCAGAGCGTTTTACACCAAATACCAGAAAATGGACGCACCGCGAGGCTCTTGACTGGACTGCCGGAACTCTGGAGGCATACGGCGCGCCGGACTTTGTGTTCCGCGAGCTTAACGCGCTGAAGAGCGCACTGGAAGCTCTCCCGATCCGTTCCGACAATTACGGGCTGGTTCATTACGATTTTGAGCCGGACAATGTTTTCTGGGAGCCGCAGGCAAAGCTCTGCTCCGTTATCGATTTCGACGACGGAATATACCACTGGTACGCCCTCGATCTGGAACAGGTTTTTGACTGCCTGGCAGAGGAGCTTGCGGCCGACGCGCTGCAGACGGCAAAGGAATGCTTTCTCCGCGGCTACTGCGAGCTGCGCGCTTTTTCGGAGGAAGCAAAGCTCAGCCTCCCTCTGATGCACCGTTTTATCAATTTGTACGGCTATGCCCGTCTGCGCCGCTCCGTCGCGGAGCAGTTCGAGAATGAGCCGGACTGGCTTGTGCAGCTCAGGAAAAAACTGAACGCATCCATCGCAGGGAAGGAATCGGCCATGCGGCCCTGACCGGCCCCCCGAGCCTCCTACAGCTGCAGCTGCTTCAATACCCCTGCGCGTTTTAACGCCATAACGATCAGCGGGACGAGCACCAGTTGCAAAATAATTCCCGGTATCGCGTTCAGCAGCGCTCCCCCAAGAAAGGCCTCAAAGGAGAACGCACTGTTCGCGAGCCCGCACAGCGGAATGCTGACGAGTCCCCACACAACACGGCCCGCCACCATCGCGCTGATCAGGCTGACATAAACAGACCAGTTCTTTTTCGGCAGCTTCGCGTACAGAAGCCCGGTCACCGCACCGTAGACGGCAAGTTCAAACGCCATTGCCACCGCCGACGGCATCAGTACCGGTCTGCTGTACATCAGGCTGCGCAGAATCGGCGTGACCGCGCCGACTGCCAGGCCGTACGGCCAGCCGCATACATAACCGCACACAAGTACGGGCAGATGCATCGGCAAAAGCATATTTCCGATTTCCGGCACCTGTCCGGTCAAAAACGGAAGTACAATGCCAAGCGCAAGAAAAAGCGCCGACAATACCAGCTTTAAAACAGAAATTTTACCTTTTTCCCCCATGTATTCCTCCATCATAAAAGCAGTTTTCTATGTTCCTGCAGCCGCCGCAGGCTTCAGGTTTCCTCCTGTTCCAGCCGCAGCTTCACTGTGAGAATCCGAAGTACGGACTCATCGAGCCTCTGCTCCGTCAGCCTGCCGTCCTTTACCGCATCCAGAATGCCCTGGAAGGCCTCCTGAAAATTCTCCGGCATCAGGAGCATGTCGGCCCCCGCCTCAACCGCCAGCACCGCCGCCTCGGCGGAGGTATAGTAATCCGTCACCGCGCCCATATCGAGCGCATCCGTTATTACAATTCCGTTAAATTGCAGCTGTTTCCGCAAAATGTCCCCGATAATTTCCTTGCACAGAATCGCGGGAACATCGCTGCCGATCACCTGCGGCAGGGACAGATGCCCCACCATCACGAACGGCACACCTGCCTCGATCGCTCCCTGAAACGGAATAAAATCACACTCGCTTAACTCCTGCAGCGTCCTGTTTACCACCGCGGCCCCTCTGTGCGAATCCTCCGCCGTGCTTCCGTGCCCCGGAAAATGCTTGACCGCGCTCAGGATACCGCTCTCCTCCAGTCCCTTAATCTCCTCGCGCACCATATCTGCCACCAGCTGCGCATCCGAGCCGAAGGAGCGGTATTTCACGACCGCATTTTTTTCGTTTGACCACACATCGGCCACCGGTGCAAAATCAAGATTAAAGCCCAGCTCCGCCAGATAACCGCCGATGGTCCGCCCGGCGCGGTATGCCCCCGCGCGGTCGCCGGACGCCCCGATCTCACACATATTACCG
>CAMWWR010000408.1 GCA_947178045.1 uncultured Clostridia bacterium | reverse complement strand
GGGATATACTGAAGAAGTATCCGGAAGAGCTCTTTCTGCTGTTTGATTTCGAAAAGTACGACGAGGCCGCCGAAATCCTCGGCCAAATGCTGCAGACGCAGCCGGAAAATGCCGAGCTGTATGTTCTGCGCGCCTACTGCTGCCTCTCGCATCCCTGCCCGCCGCGAACAGAGAGCGAGGCGGAACGTCTCCGGCGGGAGGAACAGGCAAGGCTTGACCTCGACCGGGCGTTCGAATACGCTCCCGACAATGTCCGGCTGCTCCGCATGCACTGTCAGCCGCCCGAACGGCTGCGGCACTGGAGCAATCAGCCCGAAATCCCCTTCGAAAAACAGCTCGCCTTTCTTGACCGTCTGGCGGAGCTTGATGCGGAGTATGCGCCGGCCTACCGGCTCGCGCAGGGCTATTGCTATGAGCACATGGGTGATACGACGCGGGCGCGCATGCTGATCAATAACATGATCCACACGGAGCTGCCGAAGACGGTGGATTTTGAGCTTTCCTTCGAGGAGCTCTTCCGGCGGCTGGAGCCGGACAAGGATTTAAAAACGGAGCTGGAGCGGGATTATAAGAATTATATCCGTGATTTTATCGCTGACAATCCAAAGAAAAAATTCCGGCAGGCGCAGCTTTGCTGGAAGCGCAAGCGCGCCGCGACAGCGGGTATGGTACACTATGAAAGGGAGGACCTGCAGCTGCTGGCGACGTCCTTGGGGGAGCGTGCGCCATCCTGAGACGACGCGCGCTCTGTCTGTTTTTTCTGTTCGTCAGGAGAGATATCCCTCCCTGGCCTTCACATCGAAACGTCCCTCCAGCTGATGCAGCTGCTCATCCGTGATGGTATTGACCAGCGGCAGATGGGCGATCTTCATGTAGATCTCCGCCGCCTTCTCCGCCGTTTCGATCAGACCGAAGGTCTCGTCGAGATCGGCTCCCGCGCCGTAGATGCCGTGCTGCGCCCAGACCACCAGCCGGGCCGTTTGCATCTTCTGCGCCGTGGCCCTGCCGATCTCCTCCGTGCCGCAGAGCATCCAGGGCAGAACATTCACGCCGTCCGGAAATACGACAATGCACTCGGTACACATCTGCCACAGCGTGCGGGTAAATTTCTTCTCGTCCAGGCTGTGAACATACGTCATGGCAAGCAGATTCGCCGGATGGCAGTGCATCACGACCCGGTTTCCCGGATTCACCCTCAATCGCTCGATATGGCTCATCAGATGCGCGGGCAGCTCGGAGGTAAATTTTCCCCCGTCGGCGTACCCCCACAAAAGCTCCGCACTCTCTCCGCCCTGCGCAATGCGGATCAGGCCGAGATTCTGCTCCGGCGCATACTGCACATTTTTAAAATACTTTCCGGTGCCCGTCACGAGAAAGTATCTGCCCTCCAGCTCCGCGGCCCTGAAATTCAGCGGGATGGAGCGGAGCGCCTCCCCGCCCGCATACTCCGCCACCTGGCTCTCCTCCAGCATGAGACTCACATTTCCGCCGTTGCGCTCATCCCAGCCGTGGTTATACATATTGGTAATCGTTCGAATCATCTCCGTCATCCACGAAGCGTTCAGTATATCCTTCATCTGCTCATCCTCTTTCTGTCAAAACCTCTTTCTCGTACCGCCGCACCTCCGGCAGCCATTCTCCGTCGCACAAAACACCGCAGCTTTGGCAGTACTCGCTCCATACCTCGCCGAACGGCAGGGTTTTCAGCTCATCCTGCAGCACGAGCAGGCCGGTAAAATCCCCCTGATTCTGCAGCTCGGTCAGCCGGTCGTTCGGCGTCAGCAAACCGTTCAGCAGCGCCTTCTGCACATTTCGGAAGCCCAGCGTCCAGGCCGCGATCCGGTTGACGGAGGCATCAAAATAATCCAATGCGATCTTCACCCTTCCGTCCAGGCCGCCGCAGCGGACGATCTCCTTGCACAGCTCCTTCGTCTCGTCGTCGAACAGCACCACATGGTCCGAATCCCACCGGACGCCGCGGGTGATGTGCAGGGCGATCTCCGGGAAGAATACGAGCAGGGCCGGTATTTTGTCGGACACCACCTCCGTCGGATGGTAATGCCCGTTGTCCATCAGCGGGATGCACCGCTCCCGGTTCATCGCGGCATAGCTGAGCGTAAACTCCGCGCTGCCCACCGTGTAGGCCTCCACGCCGATGCCGAACACCTTGCTCTCCACGCACGGCTTCACAAGCGCAAAATCAAAGGGCTCGGACAGAATTTCGTCAATGCTCTCCCGATAGCGCTCCCGCGGGCCCCTGCGGTCGGCCGGAATATCTTTAAAGCCGTCCCCGGTCCAGATATTCATAACGCAGGGCTGACCCAGCGCCTTCGCCAGAAATTCCGAGATGCGGATGCTCGCCTTCCCGTGATCGATCCAGAATCTGCGGGTTTCGCCGTCCGCGGAGGCCAGCGTCAGCGGATCGCATTTCGGATGGCTGAAAAAGGTGGGATTAAAATCCGCGCCCAGACCGCGCGCCCTGCAGAAATCCACCCATTTTTGAAAATGCTTCGGCTCCAGTGCATCCCGGTCCGCCCACTCGCCGTCCTCAAAAACGGCATAGCTGGCATGGAGATTGATCTTCTTTTTGCCGGGACACAGCGACATCACCCTGTCCAGATCGGCCATCAGCTCCTCCGGGTTCCGGGCCCGTCCGGGATAATTG
>CAMWWR010000407.1 GCA_947178045.1 uncultured Clostridia bacterium | reverse complement strand
AACCTTGTCCGGGAGGAAGGGATGGGGCAGCATTATCTTGTCTACGGCTCCTTCTGGGGCGGAATACGCCTGCTGAAGCTGGACAATGAGACGGGGCTGGCGGCCGAGGAGGGCTACGGCAGAGTGCTTGCCTGCCGGGACCGCAAAAGCTGCGACACGGCGATCGAGGGGCCATATGTGCGCTACAATAAAAAGACGGGCTATTATTATCTGTTCGTCTCCTACGATTCGCTTACGAATGTTTATAATGTGCGGGTCGGGCGCAGCAAAAATCTGGCCGGGCCGTATCTGGATCACAACGGCAGGCGGCTGGACGACATGACCTGTCCGGCAAATCATGTGGGTCTGAAGCTCACGACGGGCTATAGCTTTAAGGAGGGCACGGGCTTCATGGCGCTCGGGCACAATTCGGTGCTGGAGCGGGAGGACGGATGGTTCATGGTCTGCCATGCGCGGTACGAGCACAACAAGCATCTGCACGCGCTCAACGTCCGGCGCATGGTGTTTGATGAGGAGGGCTGGCCGTCGGTGAGTCCCTGCCTGTATGCGGGGGAGACGGAGGAGATCGTCCCGAAGGAGGAACTGACCGGCAGCTATAAGCGGATTGATTTTGTCCTGGATGTCAAGCGCTTCTGTGAGCGGCCGATCCCGATGGCGCTTGAGAGAAAAGGAAAGTGCCGGGTCGGCGATCTGACAGGCACATGGTCCTACGATGCGTCCACGGGCTGGATCGAGCTTGTGATCAACGGAGCGGTCGAGCACCTGCGCGCCCTGCGCGGCACGAACCGCGAGGAGGGCGGAAGGACGATCGCCCTGACCGGGCGCAATAACGCTGGAATCGGCGTGTGGGCCATGCAGGAGAACGGACCGGAGAGCTAGCGTGGCAGTTTCCATAAAAATAAAAAATATGCAGGAAAGGAAGATTTTCCCTAAAAGCGGACTTTTGGGGAAATGGTAGAAAAGCATGATTGAAACGAAGAAATATCAGTTTTGGTTTGCGACGGGATCGCAGGATCTGTACGGCGAGGAAACGCTTGTGCAGGTGGCGGAGCACAGCAGGATCATCGTGGAGGAGCTGAATAAATCGGGCAGGCTGCCGTTTGAGGTTGTCTGGAAGCCGACGCTGATCGATTCGGCCTCCATCCGCCGCTGCTTCAACGAGGCGAACGCCGACGAGCTGTGCGCGGGCGTGATCACCTGGATGCACACGTTCTCTCCGGCGAAAATGTGGATTCACGGGCTGCAGGAATACCGCAAGCCGCTGATGCATCTGCACACGCAGTTCAACCGCGATATCCCATACGACACGATCGACATGGATTTCATGAATCTGAATCAGTCGGCGCACGGCGACCGCGAGTACGGCCATATTGTCAGCCGCATGGGCATCGAGCGCAAGGTTGTCGTCGGCCACTGGAGCGACGGCGGCGTGCAGGACCGCATCGGCTCCTGGATGCGCACGGCGGTCGGCGTGATGGAGAGCAGCCATATCCGCGTGCTGCGCGTCGGCGACAACATGCGCGACGTTGCGGTGACCGAGGGCGACAAGGTCGAGGCGGAAGTGAAATTCGGCTGGGAGATTGACGCCTACAATATTACGGAGGTTGCCGAATATGTGGACAATGCGCCGAAGGGGGAGGTCGACGCGCTGCTACAGGAATATTATGATTCCTATGATATCCTTCTCGAGGGGCGCGATCCGGAGGAATTCCGGGCTCATGTGCGCGAGCAGGCGGCGATCGAGGCCGGCTTCCGCAAATTTGTGGAGGAGCGCAATTATCATGCCGTTGTGACGAACTTCCAGATGCTTTCCGGCTTAAAGCAGCTGCCGGGACTGGCAATGCAGCGCATGATGGCGGACGGCTACGGCTTCGGTGCGGAGGGCGACTGGAAGACGGCGGCGATGGTGCGCCTTATGAAGATTATGTCCGCAGGGCAGAAGAACGGTACATCGTTTATGGAGGATTACACCTATCATCTTGAGCCGGGCAAGGAAGCGATCCTGCAGTCCCACATGCTTGAGGTATGCCCGTCCATCGCGGACTGCAAGCCTGCCATCAAGGTGAGCCCGCTGTCCATGGGCAACCGCGAGGATCCGGCGCGCATTGTATTTACGACGAAGCCGGGCTCTGGCGTTGCATGCTCTCTCATTGATCTCGGTACACGCTTCCGCCTGATTATCAACGACGTCACGACGCTGAAGCAGGATAAGCCGATGCCGAAGCTTCCGGTTGCAAGCGCGCTGTGGAAGCCGGAGCCGAACCTGATCACCGGCGCGGAGGCCTGGATTCTGGCAGGCGGCGCACATCATACGGCATTCTCCCTCGATCTGACGAGCGAGCAGATGGGAGACTGGGGCGCAATGATGGGGATCGAGTGCGTATTCATCGACAAGGACACAACCATCCGGAGCTTTAAGAACGAGCTGCGCTGGAATGAGATTGCGTTCCGGTAAAACGCGCAATATTTGCGGAACATTTAAAGAAACGCTGATTTCATCAGCGTTTCTTTAATTTGCAGAAAATGTCGTTTTTTGCGAAGCATACTAAAAAAACTGCAAAGGATGCCAGATTACTCGAAAAAAAGCTCTTTTTTTGCTATGATAAAGAATGTTTGATTCATTGTTAATGATTTCATTGCAAAAAAGCGAACCGGATGATGACGGAC
>CAMWWR010000406.1 GCA_947178045.1 uncultured Clostridia bacterium | reverse complement strand
TTTCATGCCCGCACTGCATTGTCTGCATCAACATTCCTCTGCTGATCCGCATGCCCATACCGTGCCGCCCTCATGTGCGTTCTCCTGCCGGTCTGCTCCGCTCACTCTGCAGCCTGCGCAAGCATTCTCTGATAGACCTTCTGCCCGTGAATCTCAAAAATTGGATGAAACCCGCATTTCTCGTAAAAGCCCTCCGCATCCTTATCCGCCCCGAGCGTGATATAGTGAAAGCCCATGCTGCGCGCATTTTCCGAAAAGCGCTCCATCAGCATTTTTGTGATTCCCCGCCATCGGAATTTCTCGTCGCAGGCCACCATGCCGCACACCAGGCTTTCCGCACTCTCCGGTCTACCAAGCACTACGGCGGCAATATCGCCTTCCTCCTGTGCATACAGAAGCAGGCGGCTGAATTTCCCCATGCGCTCCTTCCAGGCGGCGTATGCATAAATATGTTCCGCGTCCCTGCTCTCCTGCGCCCGCTCCCCCGGCAATGTTTCCATAAGCTCCGGTGCAAGCAGGCGATAGCAAAGGCGGAGTGCCGCTGTTAATTCTTCTTCCGTCTCCACACATCTTACCGTGATCATATCCCTTTCCCTCTTCCTTTCCACAGGCTTAAACCCGTTCCTTGCGCATATACATCTGCTCCCTTTCCTCGCGGAAGGTCCGGCGGATTATTCTTCCGCCTTTTCCGGCCAGTACAGCGCACCGTCCGCATCGCGCCCGAGGAACCGGTTATTATACAATTCCCGCCGCAGTGTTGCCGGATCGCGAAATGTGTGCCAGGAAAGCAACAGCTCGTTGACTTCCTTTTCCGTATATTTTCTTCCCGTCTCAAACTTCTCCGCCAAATACACCAGCGCCTCCAGCTTCATTTTCCGTTTTGCCGGGAACTGGACAAGCCTGCCATCCGCATCCAGAAAATTTTTTAATTCTGCCATGCACAGCCTCCCTTCTCAGTCTCCCTGTCCTATCCTACTATCCTACCATTCTATCCGTTTTGTCTTTTCCCGCCAATCGTCATATAAGCGGCCCGCCGTTTCCGCCGGAACGCCGGATTGCCGCAAGCATCTCCTCCGCAAACGCCCTCTGCTCGCAGGGCTGCACCTGCCTTCCGGCCTCATCTGCGCTCCCTGCGCCGACTGCCCGCTCCGTCGAAGCCGCGGAATCTGCCAAGGCTGTCCCCTCTGCCAATTCTACGGAAGCTGCTGACTCTGCCAATTCTGCGGAACCTGTCGGCTCTGCCTGTTCTACCGCAGCTGCTCGTTCCGCCCAAGCTTCCCGATCCGCCGCAAACCTCTTCCCCGTCCGGTAGCATTCCACCGCTTCTTCTATCAGCCCGCGCCCCGCAAAATCCTCCGGCAGTCTCCCGAGTGCCCATGCGCCGCCCTGCGCTTTCGAGCATACAAGCCCGTCCTCCAAAAACGCCAGCACGCGGCACAGATTCAGAATAACATAAACCGGATTTTCCGCAATTTCGTCCGCCGCCCCGGCAATATCCGACCAGATACTGTCCAGATAAGCCTCCCGCGGCACTTCGCCGAACACGTCGGAGATCTCCCTGCCGCAGAGCGCAAAGCCAACCGCGCGCAGCACAGTAAAATGAGCCGCCAGATCCTTATCCGTCCCATTCATGCTCCGGCAGTATTCCCTCAGTGCTTCCTCGCAAATTTTGCCTGGCCCACTGTTCCCGCTCCGGCCTTTGCCGCAATTTCCAGCCCCTTCCGCCGCATCAATCTCTCCGTGCATTTCCTCTGCCGCCGCAGACGTTTTTGCCTTCCCATTTTCCTCTTCCGACGCCGCATCGGACATTTTCTCTATCACAAAAAGCTTTGCCTTGTGCGCATTCGAAAAATGCAGCTCAAACGGCGTTGGATAGATAAAATCCCTGCAGTAGCGCTCGAGCACCAGGCTCATTTCCAGTCCCTTCTGCGGGCACTGTACATCCAGCTCCAAAAGCGCCCGGATTAATGCCTCTTTCTCCTCCGGTCCCGGCGCTTCCCTCGTCACCACCAGGAAATCAATATCGCTGTTTTCCCAGCAAAAGCAGCCAAAGGCAATCGAACCATGCACATACACGCCGACAAGATTCTTTCCGAAGATCCCGGCGCAATCCTGCCTCACCTGCTCCAGTATTCGCTTTACCCGCAAGTCCTCCATCCCCGAAGCTCCCTCATCACTTTTTCAGAATCCGCTGTATTCCCTTCTCGATGCTTCTCGATATCTCATCACAGGCATACCGTTTTTTACGGCTTTACCCCGTACAGATATCCTTTCCCGTGCTTTGGATTTCCCTCGTAGGGCAGCGGCACAAGACCAGTCTCTCCCGCCAGCGCACACCGTATCAGCTGCTTTGTCAGATCGGGCACATCCTCCCGGCTCAGCGCCTCGTCCGTCTTCATCCATACGACCTCATCATTTTCATCATGATCCGAAACCGCTTCCCCGGAAATATACTCCGCCCGGAACGCAATGTACCAGTCATGTGAGTTGAACCGCACCGCAACAATCTCCCTCGGCTCCACCAGGATGCCCGTCTCCTCCTGAAATTCCCGCTTCAGCGCATCCTGCGGCGTTTCCTCATATTTCACATAGCCTCCGGGCACGATCAGCCGCCCTTTCCCGTCGCCGTAGGTATGCCTTGCCAGCAAAACTCTGCCCTCTCTGAGCAC
>CAMWWR010000405.1 GCA_947178045.1 uncultured Clostridia bacterium | reverse complement strand
ACGAGGCTCGCGACTGTGTCCGAGTGACGGAGCGTTCTCTTCTCGTACGGGAATTCTCTGGGTCGGCTGCATGCGCGAGAGGTATTGGCGGAGCCGCTGAAGCGGCTGGCGGACATTTATCAAGCCTCGTCCTTCCGGGGCGATATGGAGTCGGAGGAGTTTCTGAAGGCGTTTCAGGCATGGCTGAACGAGCAGACCGGCGGACTTCTTGAGGAACAGGCCGGGGCGCTGAAGCTGGATGGAAATACGGTGCTTGAGCTTGCCAGCACCATCTATTTCCGCGCGCAGTGGCAGGACAGGTTTTACGAGGAAAATACTGCAGAGAGCACGTTCCATGCGGCCTCGGGCGATATCACCTGCGATTTTATGCACCGGAGCGGGATACAGAGCTATTACCACGGGGACAATTTTTCCGCAGTCTGCTGCGATCTTACGCTCAGCGGCGGTATGTGGCTCTTTTTGCCGGACGAGGATGCCACCGTCAATGAGGTGATCGAAAGCGGGGAAGCGCTGCGCCTGCTCAGAGAGCCATCCGCCTGGGAGGAAAGAAGGACGGTGCAGGTCGATCTGTCCCTGCCGAAATTTGATATTGTATCCGACCTTGACCTGATTGAAGCGCTCAAGGCCATGGGTGTTACGGATATCTTTGACGGACGGCTTGCGGATTTCAGCCCGATGGCAAAGAACAGGGATGGTGTGACGGTCGGCGAGGCCAGGCATGCAGCGCGCGTTTTGGTGGACGAGGAGGGCTGCACGGCCGCTGCGTACACCATTCTGGCGATGAATGACGGCGCGGCCATAATGCAGGAGCGAGCCGATTTTGTGCTTGACCGCCCGTTCCTTTTTGCGGTTACCGGGGCCGACGGATCGATTTTGTTCCTGGGTGTGGTGGAGGAGCCGCAGTAAATCGAGTAGAGGAATACTTTTTCTCCGCTACTCGCCCGCGCCGCCCGCATGTCGCTGCAAGCGGCTATCTTCCTCATGCACGTTTACGCACATTTGCGGGCGTGCGCATAAAAATCAGGGGCGGAGCTCTGGAGCTCCGCCCCTTGCCTGTCAGACCTATAGAGAGAAGGTGTGCCGGATGTCAGTCCGATTTCGCTTCCATCCGTTTGCACAGCAGAAACGACCAGCTCTTCTCCGTGATATTCAGAGAGGCGGCAATTTCTTTCTCGTTCTCGTCCGGCGGAAGATAACCGTTTCTGCGGTAAAAATTTTCGGCCCACGGCGCATTTTTCAGTATCTTTACAAACAGGATACCGCCGTCCTGCGCCTGCTCTTCGAAGCAGCGCAGCAGGCGGGAGCCGATTCCGCTCTGTTGGGCCTCCCGCTTTACATACAGGGAGGTCAGCTCGAAATATTTCCCGCAGCGGCTCCAGGATATAAAGGCGGACATTTCCCCGCGCTCCGTTATCTCGGCAAAATTCTCATTCTCTCTGAGCTGAGGAAGAAACAGACCGGGAGCCGCAGTTGCTCTCTCGGATTCTTCAAAAAGTGTGTTTGCGCTGTTGTATACCGCGGCAAAGCTTTCAAGATATTTCTCGTCTGTTATGCGGACAATCATGTGACCCTTCTTTCCCTGAATAAGTTCATTCTTGGTGCGATCCTGCCCATATATGCCTCCCTACACGGGTTACTTTTTAACGGCATTGTATCAAACTTGTCTGTCATTGTCAAATGTCTTGTCGTATTGGAAAAAGTCTGGTATAATGAGAATGAAGATAAAAGAACAGGGGGTATTTGCTTATGTCGAATGGACTGTTGGCTCAGGTCGTTGAATTATTGCCGATAATGAGGCAGCTTTTTGAACATGATGTATACATATCAGTATTGGACAGGGACGGGGTCATACAGGGGTATTCCATTCCGGACGGGGTTGCCCCCATGCTGAGTGTCGGGCAGGCATTTGTAGACCCGAGCGGTGCATTTGATGAAGTAATCCGAACCGGAAGAAGGAAGCATAACCAATTGCCGGAGCAGGTTATGGGGGAAGCATTCGAGGGAGAATTAGTGCCAATCAAGGACGGCGGGAAAGTTGTCGGATGTGTGGTCAGTACATACTCTGTTGGGACAAAGAAGCAGATGTCAAAGATCGCGAATCAGTTTCGGGAGTCGGTTGGATCCATTGGAGGCTCTATTCAGGCAGTCACCGACGGGATCGAGAGCCTTTTTCAGATGCTGGCGGAAATGGACAGGATGGCAAGCGGTGTTGAGAGTGACGTGCACAATGCGGTTGAGGTAGTAAACAAGGTCAGCAGTAATGCTTCGCGTTCCAATATGCTTGCATTGAACGCATCGATCGAGGCGGCGCGCAGTGGTGACTCCGGCCGCGGGTTTGCTGTAGTTGCCAACGAGATGGGGCAGCTGGCAAAGGACAGCGGCAGTTCTGCAACCGCAATTAAGGAAACCTTAAATACTATTACAAAGCATCTCGTTACCATTATTTCTTCAATAAAAGATGCGAATCATGTGGCAAAAGAACACATGGAAAATGTCAGCCAAATACAAAAGATTCTCGACCAGACGCTTGTGCTTGCCGGCAAATTGGAGGAGGACATCAGCAAACAGTGATCCGTTGAACCGGTTTACGGGAAAATGTAATATGCGTGATATAACGGGCGGAAGCAGAGGAAAGAGCGATGCGGAAGCCCGTTTTTTATGGTTGATGGCGGCGCGGTATGGACGGC
>CAMWWR010000404.1 GCA_947178045.1 uncultured Clostridia bacterium | reverse complement strand
CCCTTTTTCGCTCCGGAATAGACTCTGGTATATCTCTCCTTAAAAGCCTCCCTCGTGGCCTCCACCTCGCGGAGATCGCCGAAATCCCGCCATCCTATCGCTATTTTATTGTCCCGCAAAAACAGATTGTCATCCTGTGTATGGATTCCCCACACCCGAAGCTCGTCGCTGTTCGCCACTCTTCCCCCTCCTTACATGTCTGTATCCGCAGCCTCTGCCCGGCCTTTTCCTGCTCTCCTGCACCTGTTTTCCACATCCGGGCACGTTGGGCGCGTCTCATCGCGACATCTCCCTCCACCGCTCCTCCAGATAGCAATTCAGCAGATACCCCCTGTAATCTTCCGGAAAAAACACCCGGTCGGACTGCGTGTTCCCGTAGCGCTCCGCCAGCTGCCCGGGATTTGCCGTCCTCGCCAGCCTCAGCGCCCAGGTGTCCTCCTCCGTGATTCTGCGCACAAGCTCGGCCGGGTCGTCCTTCTTCAGATTGCCGATCCTCCACTCCTCCGTCATGTGTGTGAAATTAAAATACACATCGAAGGTGCCGGAAATATTCAGCACGATCGTATCTCCATTGTGATATGCAAAGCCGGAGGAATCGTTTTTGAGCTGCTCGCAGCATTCTTTCTCCGTCATAACCTCGTCATAGTTCAGATAATACGGCCTCAGCTCCTCCGGAATATGCGGCTTCGTAATGCGGATATCGTACAGCCTGCAGTTTTCGCCGTCGCAGCTCCCGCTATGTACAAAAAATGTGAATTCTTCCCCAAAAGCACGGCAGCGCTCCCTCAGCTCCAGCGTATCGGCCAGCCCGGGCAGCTGCGCGACCTCATGCCTGTTTTCCTCGTTGATAAACGCCTGCCACCGCGGCGCGATCCCGTTCTCGACGAGGAGCTCCGTCGCCCGCAGCAGCTCCTGAAAGGCTCCCCTCCGGCCGACATAGCGGTCGGTCATTTCCTCCAGCCCGAAAAAGGTAAGCTGAACCTTTTTGACGCCGACCTCCTTTAAAAAGTACACATAATCCGGATCCCGGGCAAGCCGCCAGAAGCTCGCCAGCTCATACCGCTCCGGCTTCGCGTTGACCGAGATCTGATTGTCCCGTTCCCAGCGCTGCCTGTAATGATTGCAGAAATCCGGCTCCCTCAGCCAGCTGTAATAGGTAATGCGCGGAAAAAAGGGTCTGAAATAATCGACGATCCGGATGTCCTCCGCTTCGTCCATGGAACGGTTCGGCGCATGGCCGAGCCAGCAGTGTTTGCAGCGATTCGGGCAGCCGTACATGTCGACGGCAAGAATCAGAGATTGATTGAACATATTTCCTTTCTTTCATTTCCCATCAAATCCAGACTGACGATCTCCTGCTCGCGCTTCACGTTATGCTCCAGCATATAGGAAACCACGTCCGCATACAGAGCCATCCTCCTCAGCTCGCCGAGTCTGGCAATATCATTTTTTGACAGCCTGTGCAGGCAGGCCTCGTATTCCCTGTTCTGCAATTCTTCCGCAGACATGTGAAACAGTGAAAACGGAACTCCTGTGATCTCGCACAAATTGTGATGAATCCAGAAACCGCCTGCGTCAATATCCCCAAAATGCAGATATTCGATTCCGGGGTTCTGCTCAAATACCTTTTTTATAAACTCCCTCTGATACCGATTCGCGTATCCTCCCAGATAGAACACGACCGTATGTTCATCCCGGTATCTCAGATAGGAGGTACGATTTTCAACTGTCATAAACCGTGGAGCGAGAATTTTCACGGAATCGATGGCCGGAAGCTCCGAAGCCATCAGCTCTATCCCGCAGGAAAAAGCGCCGAGGTCAAGCTCCTTTCCCGCCACGGTGAGCACAAGCTTTCCCTTGAAGCACAATTTCTGCGGCTCCCTGCTGATATGGTAATCCTTCAAAATCTCATCCGGCTGCTCATCGTCCTCACAGGGCCTGTTTTTATACTCCCGCAGCAGGCCGCATACGAAGGAAAGCAGCGCACTGTCCTCCAGCGCTTTGGAATCCCCGTATATTTTCATAGAGGCCTCGCGCAGATACAGCGTTTCCTGATTGTGCTCTATAAAAGCGACCGCCCGGAATACCGCGTCAAGAAACCGGCAATCCTTCGGCAGCCTGCGGGCATTTAATAATTCCCGCAGCTTCCCGCACTCCCCGGCGCACACAGGGGAAGCCGATTCATAGCGCGCAATCAGCTCCGCCGCCTCCTGCAGCTGCATCTCCTTTGTGACATATCCATAGCGCTCCTGCAGAAAGCCTTCGATCTCCTGCAAGCGCTCATCTACCAGATACACAGAGAGAATCTGCGTTCCGAAGCTCTCGCCCGTATAGGTCACATACCCTTTTTCCGACAGCCGGAAAACGGTCTGATTGAATGCTTCAATAATATCATAATCCCCGTCGTTCGCCTTATATTTCTTATATAATTTTTCCGGCTTAACCTGCGTGCGCCTGTTCGTGCGGTTATCGCCGGAGTCCTTTTTGCTCCTTCGATAGCTCTCAACCAGATATGTAAGAATTTTTTCTTCCCAATCCAATCGCTACACCCCTTCGTGCATCTCCACAATACCGATCTCCATCAGATCCGCCCGCGTTCGAAGCACCGGCAGAATCACATTGCATTCATTGCCGATCAGCTCCGTTTTATCCGGCGCGCAGAAAATCATCTGAAGATTCTGCTCCCTCATAAACC
>CAMWWR010000403.1 GCA_947178045.1 uncultured Clostridia bacterium | reverse complement strand
AATCAGAGAATCAGAGAATCAGAGAATCAGAGACTCGGAGTCTCTGCGCCGGAATGGAGGAGGATTATGAATATCAGCAGAATTACACAGAAGTCCGTGCAGGCGGTGCAGGACTGCGAGAAGCTGGCCTACGATTACGGGCATCAGGAGATGGCGCAGGAGCATCTGCTTTGCTGCCTGCTGCGCGACGCGGACGGCTTGATTCCGAAGCTGTTTGAAAAAATGGAGATCGACACGGAGGTTTTTCTGGCGCAGCTCGTGGGATTGCTGCGAAAGCGTCCGAGGGTCGAGGGCGGCCAGGTCTATGTCGGCAATGACCTGAACAAGGTGCTGATTTACGCCGAGAATGAAGCGAAGGCGATGGGCGACGAGTATGTCTCGGTGGAGCATATTTTCCTGAGCCTGTTAAAGAACCCGAGCAGGGAGATCAAGGAGCTGTTCAAGGATTTCCGCATTGACCGGGAGCGCTTTCTGGCGGCGCTGTCCACCGTGCGCGGCAACCAGAAGGTGGTGAGCGACAATCCGGAAGCGACCTACGATACGCTCGAGAAATATGCGATTGATCTTGTGGAGCGGGCCAGGGCGCAGAAGCTCGATCCGGTCATCGGCAGGGACACCGAGATCCGCAACGTCATCCGCATTCTGTCCCGCAAGACGAAAAACAATCCGGTGCTGATCGGAGAGCCGGGCGTCGGCAAAACGGCGGCCGTCGAGGGGCTGGCGCAGCGTATTGTGCGCGGCGACGTTCCGGACGCGCTGAAGGAGAAAAAGCTCTACGCGCTCGATATGGGCGCGCTGGTCGCAGGCGCGAAATACCGCGGCGAGTTCGAGGAGCGCTTAAAGGCGGTGCTCGAGGAGGTAAAAAACAGCGACGGACAGATCATTCTGTTTATCGACGAGCTGCATACGATCGTGGGAGCGGGCAAGACCGAGGGCGCGATGGACGCCGGCAATATGCTCAAGCCGATGCTGGCGCGCGGCGAGCTGCACTGTATCGGCGCGACAACCCTGAACGAGTACCGCATGTACATTGAGAAGGACGCGGCGCTCGAGCGCCGGTTTCAGCCGGTCATGGTTGACGAGCCGACCGTGGAGGATACGATTTCAATTCTGAGGGGCTTAAAGGAGCGCTATGAGGTGTTTCATGGCGTGAAGATTAACGACAGTGCGCTCGTCTCCGCAGCGGCGCTCTCGAACCGCTATATCAGCGACCGGTTCCTGCCGGACAAGGCGATTGACCTTGTTGACGAGGCATGCGCGCTCATCAAGACCGAGCTTGATTCTATGCCGACGGAGCTGGACGACGTGAGACGGCGTATTATGCAGATGGAGATTGAGGAGGCGGCTCTGAAGAAGGAGGACGACCGGCTGAGCCGTGACCGCCTTGAGGCGCTGCAGAAGGAGCTGGCGGAGCTGCGGGAGGAATTCGCCAGTCAGAAGGCAAAATGGGACAATGAAAAGGCGTCCGTCGAGAAGGTGCGCGCGCTGCGCGAGGAGCTGGAGACGGTCAACAACGAGATTCAGATTGCGGAGCGGGAGTACGATCTGAACAAGGCGGCGGAGCTGAAATACGGCAGGCTGCCTGCGATCAGAAAGCAGCTCGAGGAAGAGGAGGAACGCGTAAGGCTCGAGGGGCATACGCTCGTGCACGAGAGCGTGTCCGAGGAGGAGATCGCCCGCATCGTCTCCCGCTGGACGGGTGTGCCGGTGACAAAGCTGACCGAGGGCGAGCGCAACAAAACACTGCACCTGGACGACGAGTTGCACCGCCGCGTTATCGGGCAGGAGGACGGCGTCAGCCGCGTGGCGGATGCGATCCTGCGCTCGAAGGCGGGCATCAAGGATCCGGGCAAGCCGATCGGTTCCTTCCTGTTTCTGGGGCCGACGGGCGTCGGCAAGACCGAGCTCGCGAAGGCGCTCGCTGCGGCATTATTTGACAACGAGGCGAACATGGTGCGCATCGATATGAGCGAATATATGGAGAAATATTCGGTATCCCGCCTGCTCGGAGCGCCTCCGGGATATGTCGGCTACGAGGAGGGCGGGCAGCTCACCGAGGCGGTGCGCAGGAAGCCTTACTCCGTTGTGCTGTTCGATGAGATTGAAAAGGCGCATCCGGATGTGTTCAACGTGCTCCTGCAGGTGCTGGACGACGGCCGCATCACGGATTCGCAGGGGCGCACGGTCGATTTTAAAAATACGATTCTGATCATGACCTCCAATATCGGCTCGGCGTACCTGCTCGAGGGCATCACGCCGGAGGGTGAGATCTCGGAGAAATGTGAAACCGCGGTGATGGAGGAGCTGAAGGGTCATTTCCGGCCGGAGTTTTTGAACCGTCTGGATGAGACCATCCTGTTCAAGCCGCTGACCAGCGAAAATATCGGAGCCATTCTTGATCTGATGATGAAGGAGCTGAACGGGCGGCTCTCCGACCGGGAAATTTCGGTGGAGCTGACGGCGGCGGCAAAGGAGCTTGTCATAAAAAATGCCTATGATCCGGTCTACGGAGCGCGCCCGCTGCGCCGTTATCTGCAGAAAAATGTGGAGACGCTTTCCGCGCGGCTGATTCTGGCGGATAAGGTCGGCAGCAGGGACACGATCGTGATTGACGCGGCGGACGGAAAGCTTTTTGCGAATGTGCGCGTGAATGCAGAGGACTCGGGAAGCGCTGATTAAAGCGCTTCCCTGTAAAAG
>CAMWWR010000402.1 GCA_947178045.1 uncultured Clostridia bacterium | reverse complement strand
CGGAGCACCTTGTGGTAGCGGTCCATGGCCTCCCTGCGCTGTCCCGTCATATAGAGACTGCGGATAAGATGGTAATGGAGCGGCTCGTCATAAGGGTCAATGGCGGAGGCTGCGCCCGCGATGCGGATAACCTCTTCGTACTGCCCGCCGGAGAGCAGAAGCTCGATCATATTATGTACTGTGCCGATGTACAGGGAATGGTAATATTCCGCGACCGGGATCGCCCAGTCGCCGTCCATGCTTTTCGGGAGAAAACGGCCGTGGTACAGATGAAAGGCGTCGTAGCAGAGCTGAAGCTGCCGTTCTGCGGAAAGCTCCGGATCGGCGGCGGCGGTGCAGGCCTCGCGGAACAGGTCGATGTCAAGCTCAAAATCGGCGGAGTTGTTCCATTGATAGGAACCCCGGCGATGAAGGATCAGCCGGTGCTCCGTGTAGCCGAGCGAATCAAGAGCGGTGCGCGCACGATGCAGAATCGTTTTCAGAGCATTTTCCGAGTCGATGCTGCTCTCTGCGTTCGGCCAGAGCAGTTTGAGCAGCGTTTCGCGGGAAATTTCCATGGAGTGAAACGCAATCAGGTATTCCAGCAGTGTCCATACCTTTTTTGAGCGGTTGTCCTTATCGGAGACAACTTGCCCGCCGCAGGTAAGCGAAAATTCTCCAAGCATTTTTATCTGAATCCTGTCTTTCATGTCCCGTATCCTTTCTTGTATCCGGTGCGTACTGCAGGCTCGCCGTGGTACGGCAGCAATGGACGATTTTTGCCCTGCAGAAAATCCCTGTCTTTACAGAAAATTCTACAAACATTATATTGTCTTTTGTGGCGGATGTCAACGAAAGTATGCCGGTATGGGTACAGAAGAGTGCGGCGGAGCAGAACAGATAATTCTATATGCGAAATCGAAAATTCAGCAAAAAATGCAGAGAAAAACGCAATATTTGCTTTTTCTAAATGAGCCTTTTTGGTGTAAACTTATAAAAGAGGCTTTTCAACAAAGGAAGTTTAGGTCATTATGACAATATCGCGGCAGATCCGCGATCTACAGGAAAGAGGTGCAGGAATGAAGAAATGTGCTTTGAATCCGTACTTACCCTCGTGGGAATACATACCGGACGCCGAGCCGTATGTTTTTGACGGCAGGGTCTATGTGTACGGCTCCCATGACTATTACAACGGACATGTGTTCTGCCTGGGGGATTATGTTTCCTGGTCCGCGCCGGCGGATGATCTGGGGAACTGGCGCTATGAGGGCGTGATCTATCCGAAGACGGAGGATCCGCTGAACCGGGACGGGAAAATGTGCCTGTATGCGCCGGATGTGACGGTCGGACCCGACGGCAGATATTATCTCTACTATGTCCTCGATCATGTTTCCGTCGTCTCGGTGGCGGTGAGCGACACGCCGGCCGGCCGCTTCCGTTTTCTCGGCTATGTGCACTATCCGGACGGGACAAAACTCGGGGAGCGGGCCGGGGACGAGCCGCAGTTTGACCCGGGCGTGCTCACGGAAAACGGCGTTACATATCTGTATACCGGCTTTTGCGGGCGGGGCGACCGCTCGCGGACGGGCGCGATGGTCACGGTGCTCGAGGCGGATATGCTGACCGTTCGGGAAGCGCCGGCGCTTGTCGTGCCGGGCTCAGAATACAGCGCCGGAACGGAATTCGAGGGGCATGCCTTTTTTGAAGCGTCGTCGATCCGCAGGCGCGGCGATGTTTATTACTTCGTCTATTCGTCCGAGGTAATGCACGAGCTCTGCTATGCGACGTCGGACAGCCCGACAGGAAAATTCCGCTACGGCGGGGTGCTGGTGAGCAACTGCGACCTGCATATCGACAGCTACAAGCCGGCGGAGCTGCCCGCGGCCTACGGTGCGAACAATCACGGCAGTATCGTGGAGATCGGCGGAAGGGGGTATGTTTTTTATCACCGCCACACGAACGGGACGTGGTACAGCCGGCAGGGCTGCGCGGAGGAAATCCGTTTTGAGGAGGACGGGAGTATCCGTCAGGTGGAGCTTACCTCCTGCGGGCTGAACGGAGGGCCGCTTCCGGGGCAGGGCGAATATCCGGCTTATCTGGCCTGCTGTCTCTTTACAAAAGAGCCTTCCATGTATGTCGGCGGCGACCGTTTCCCGAAAATTATGCAGGACGGCCGGGACGGAGACGAGGAGAACGGCTATATCGCCAACATTACCGATTCGGCGACGGCGGGCTTTAAATATTTTGACTGCCGGTCGGTGACGGGCATAACGGTCAGCGTGCGCGGCTATGCAAACGGCACGTTCGAGATCCGGAACTGCCTGGACGGGGAGCCGCTCGCGCGGATTCCGGTGAAATATTCCAATGTATGGGAGGATTACACGGCGCAGCTTCGCCTGCCGGACGGAAGGCAGGCGCTCTATATCGCGTACCGGGGACCGGGAAATGCCAGTCTGCGGTCATTTACGCTGCACTGCGGCGATGAACACGGCAATTTGTAAAACGGATGTTTTCAGAACGGAGGAAGCAAATGAAAAATGTAAGGCTTGCTTTTAAGATCAGTATTATATTGATCGTGATCCTGGCGCTGGGGCTGTTTGGATTATGTTTTGGAATCAACATGCGGATGAGAAGCGTGATGCAGGATTCTATTATGGAGCAGATGAGCGGCTCCGTGGAAATGCAGACGAAGATCGTAGAGGATTATGTGAACCAGTCTGAGGCC
>CAMWWR010000401.1 GCA_947178045.1 uncultured Clostridia bacterium | reverse complement strand
TGCGTAAATATTACAAAAAAGGACAGCGCGGAAATGATGAACAGACTTACGCAGAGGCCGTCCACGCCGTCCGTGCAGTTCGTCACGTTGATGGCGGCCCACACGAGTATCATCGCAAGCACAATGTAGAGAGGCTTCGGGAGCGTAAAGGACGTCCCGGTGAGCAGAACGGAAAAATCCGTGCCGTTGAAGTTGACGAAGGTGCAGGCGCACACGAACGCGATCAGCAGGTCGATCAGTCCCTTTTTATACTCGCCCCACGGGGTTTTCGAGCTGTCGTCGAGATAACCGCTCAGCATGGCCACGGCGATCATGATGAGGTAGATGACAAGCTCGCGGTCAAACGGCACAAAGAAAAGCGCCATAACACAGAACACGAGAATGAATACGAGCCCTGCCCCGCGCGGCTTTCCCTGCGAGAGGATGCCGTTGACGGCAAACGCGCGGCCGCCGTCGCGCGGAAGTATATTTTGCAGTGCTCTGAGCAGAATACAGGTCAGAAGAAAAGCGAGAACAAGGCCGAAAAACGCGATCCATTTTGCGGCGGAATCACTGAATATTAAGTACAGCATAATTGCCTCCGGTTTTTATGTGGGAACAGTGTGCGCGGCAGATGCAGCGATGCTTATCCACAGACTATGTTATGCGGTATATTCTACTACAGATTCCGGAATTTGTATAGCGGGAATCCGTCCGGAAATGTCCTGAATTTTTCCGGGCTGCGGAAAAGCTCCGAATTTTGCCGGACGCGGAGAGTGCGGAAAATGTAATGGATTGTAACAATTATTTAAGAATATCGTTATTGTATGTGAAGAAGGATTGTGCTATGATAAAGCCCGGAAACCGGCGGAAAAACAGGAAAGTTGTCGAAAGAGGAAGCGCCGGGAAACAGTACGGGGCGATGTCCCGCAGCGATTTAAGGAAACGCGGATTAAAGCGTTTCTTTGAGACTGCCGGTAAATGTATGGGGACTGGCGGAAAAGAAAAGTACAGAAACGGATGGTAGGTTCGGGATGAGTGAGGAAAACTGGGAAGCCGGAGAAGGCCGGCAAAGAAGGAGAAGAAGCTGGAGGAAGGAGCAGATACTGAGGCTCGTCTGGTTCCCGGCACTGTTTTTTTATTTTGAGCTTGTTTTTCATCTTTTTGTGTTCGGGGGGCCCGGCGGGAATTTTGTTTTTCCGGCGCTGTTTGCGGTGGCGTTCGGACTGCTCGCAGACCTGCTCACCTGCGCGTTCCCGGAGCGTGCGAACCGCATTCTCGCCGTTGTGCTGACGGCGCTTGGTGCGGTATGGTACGCGACACAGCTTGTATATCAGCATATTTTCAAGGCGTTTTTGTCCATCTATTCCGTCGGGGCAAACGGGGCGGATGCGATCGGAGAATTTTACATGCAGGCGCTGCGGGCAATCTGGGCGAAAATTATTCCTGTACTGCTGCTGCTCGCGGCCATTGTGCTGCTCGTCGTGCTGCTGAAGACAAAGCAAATCCGGTTCGAGCGGGAAAAGCTGCCCTGCGTCGGCATTCTGGCGGGAGGTGCGGTGCTTCTGCATTTTCTGGCAGTGCCCTGCCTGTCCGCATTCGGACAGGAGCCGCATTCCCCGTATGATCTCTACCACAGCAACTTTGTGATGGATCTGTCAATGGAGAAGCTCGGCGTACTGACCTCCACAAGGAAGGATATTGTGCAGACAATTTCCGGAAAGAGCGGGGATGATATTGACGATATCATATTTATCGGGTTGCCGGACGCCACCCCGACGGCGGGCCCTGCCCCGCAGCAGACGCCGGTTCCTGAGCAGACACCCGTCCCGGAGCCGACGGTCCCGGTGACCCCGGAGGCGACGCGGGGCGCGGAGAATACTCCGGGCCCGACGCCGACGCCCACACTGACGCCGACCCCGACGCCGACGCCGATCGACACCTCGCCGAATGTGCTGGCAATCGACTTTGCCGGGCTGGCGGAGGCGGAATCGAACAAGAAGATTAAGAAGCTGCATGATTATATGGCGAATTCCGTTCCGACCAACAAGAACGAATACACGGGGATGTTCGAGGGCTACAACCTGATTATGCTGACGGCGGAGGGCTATTCTCAGTGGGCGGTCAACGAGGAGATCACGCCGACCCTGTACAAAATGGCTCATGAGGGCTTTTATTTCGAAAATTATTACACGCCGCTCTGGTGGACGAGCACGAGCGACGGCGAGTTCGTGGAGTGCACGGGCCTGATTCCTACCGGGACGAACAGCTTCACCAAAACGGCAAAGCATTATATGCCGTTCGGCTTCGGGTGGATCTTTCAGAAGCTCGGCTACAGCGCGAGGGCGTACCACAATCACAGCTACACCTACTATCACCGCGACCAGACGCATCCGAACATGGGCTATGATTACAAGGGAGCCAAGGGCGGCGGGCTCGAGGTGAAGCTCACCTGGCCGGAATCCGACCTTGAGATGATGGAAAAGACGATTCCGGAGTATATCGGGGATGAAAAATTCCACACCTACTATATGACGGTGAGCGGGCACATGGAATACAATTTCAGCGGTAATTCCATGTCCAGCAAGAACCGGGAGTATGTCAGCCACCTGGAGATAAGCGACGAGGCGAAGGCTTATCTGGCGTGCCAGAAGGAGCTTGATTTTGCCATGCAGTACCTGCTGGAGCAGCTGGAGGAGGCGAGGCATGAAAACTGAACGCATAACGGTGCAGC
>CAMWWR010000400.1 GCA_947178045.1 uncultured Clostridia bacterium | reverse complement strand
CCTCTCATATATATTATCGCAAAGCTTTCTTTGCGCAAATGGCCGCGGTTTATTGGCAGCTTCACCAGCGGTTTCACGGCGGCAAATATTTCATGATACGAGGAGGGGGATTTTCATGGAACTTACCAGAAAAAACATTCATACGAATAAATTAAAGTGTAAAAGCAGTCTCCAGATCAATCTGAACGACGATATCAATGTGCCGGATTCCAAGCCGGACATCGCTTCCGTCATGAAGGTGAGCGGCGAGGTGTCCCTGGAGGAGCAAAAAATACTGTCGGGAAAGCTTTACCTCAAGGGCTTTCTCTTTTTCCAGCTGCTCTACCTGAGCGCGGAAACAGACCGCCAGATACATAGCATGACCGGCAAGCTTCCGTTCGACGAGGCGATCTACCTCGACGGCGAATGCAGCGTCGAGAACGCCGCCATCCGCTGGGAGCTTGAGGATCTGTCCGCCAACGTCATCAATTCCCGGAAGATCAGCATGAAATCTCTGCTGCAGATCACGGTAACGGCGGAGGAGCTTTTCGACGAGAGCGTCTGCGTGTCGGCTTCCGCAAATTTCCCTGTCTGTACGCGCACGAACACGCTGCACCTGACGAGTCTCGGCGCGTGCAAGAAGGATTCGTACCGCTTCCGGGACGAGATCGTCCTTCCTTCGTCAAAAAGCAGCGTGCGCGAGCTGCTCTACCGCAGCCTCTCCCTGAAAAATGTTGATATCCGCCTGCTGAAAGATCAGTTCAGCATCAAGGGCGACCTGGTTGTTTTCCTGCTCTACGCCGCCGAGGAGGGGGAGGCCGCGGCCGAATACTTCGAGACGGAGCTGCCGTTCCACGCCACGATCGACTGCAACGGCTGCGACGAAACAATGACACCGGACATCGGGCTTACGATCGCCGACAAGACAGTGGATATCCGCCAGGACAACGACGGCGAGCCCCGCGTCATCAGTCTGGATGTACTGATGGAGCTGCAGATCAAAATTTACGAGGACACCTCGGTCGAGATCATCCGGGACATCTACTCTCCTTCGATGACGCTCACGCCGGTATTCCGTCCGGTCGTCTACGAAAGCCTGCTTCTGCACAACACAAGCCGGACGCGCGTCAGCGACCGCGTCCGAATCGCCGATACCGCGCCGAAGATCCTGCAGATCTGCCATGGCAGCGGCACGGCTCGCATCGACGAGGTGTATCCGACCGAGGACGGTCTGATGGCGGAGGGCATCATCGACGCGGATATTTTCTACATTACGCCGGAGGACGCGCGCCCGATGTACGCGATCAAGGCCATGGTTCCGTTCCAGCAGCTTATCGAGGCGAGGGACATCGGCCCGAATACCGTCTATTCGGTCACTCCGGAGCTGGAGCAGCTCACCATTCTCTCCAGCGATTCGGACGAACTGGAGATCAAGGCGTCCCTGCTGCTCAACAGCCTTGTATTCGACCGGATCAGCGACAATTTCCTGAGCGACATCACGGAGCAGCCGCCGGACTATGACGCTCTGCTCAAAATGCCCGGAATGACCGGCTACATTGTAAAAGAAAACGACGATCTCTGGACGATCGCAAAGGAGCATCACACAACGATGGAATCCATCATGGAGCTGAACGAGCTGACGGACGAAATGCCGGCCGCCGGCACGCATCTGCTGCTGCTCAAGGAGATCATGCCGTAGAGGGCGCTGCCGATGCGCCACTTTAGTGGCATAATTCCTCTGCATCGGCGTGTGCATAAAAAAGGAAACCGCGGAAACGGTTTCCTTTTTTATGTAGCATGTATCGCTGCTTACTCTTCTACAGTACTCGTGTTGATGCTGTTCTTCCAGGCATTCATCTTCTCGCGCGTTGCCTCCAGCGTTCTGCCGCAGATATCCGGAAGCGTGTCGCCCCATGCCTTGGTCGCCTGCTTGAAGCCCTTCTCGATGGCTGCCATAAGCTTATCCGCCTTGGACGGATCGTCACCTGCCAGAGCCTTCGCAAACGAAACAAGGCGATCCGAGGTCTGCTCTACGCCCCAGTAGCCGTTCTCGGAGATATCCTCCTGCGCCTGCTTTCTCGTCGCGTCGTCCACCTTCAGCGTTCCGTTCTTCAGAGCGGTCAGATAATCCATCGCGCCCGTCACCTTCTGGCCCTGCTTCAGCATCATCTTCTCGACCAGAGAACGCAGCTGAGAGGTTCTTGCCTCCGCGTCAGCCTTCATCTTCTCGATCGTTGCCGTATCAGCCTTTCCGGTCTTTGCGGTCGTCTTGCTGCCCTTCTCATAAACAACTGCCTCCGACTCCTGCGCAGCGGTCTTTGCGTTTGCCGCACTTGCATCGGCAGCCTTCGTCGACGTCGTCTTTGCTGCCGCAGCCGTACTGGTCTAATAGTTGTTCACATCATAATTCACACTGCTCACACTCATTTTACGATAACCTCCTTTTTTTCGTATAAATGCTTTTGCAGAATGCCCTCCGTGGCATCTTTACTTTCTGCCGGAAAATTCCTCCGCAGCCGCCTGTAAGAAAACGGCGCTCCGTGCATTATGCGCCTCACGCAGAAGGATATGGCCGCCGACGCGGCCGCGCCCCGGCGCACAAACCCGGAAAACCGGACCTATTTCTGCGAAATCAGGGTGGACTCTTCCTCATCCTTTATATCGGACATATTTTCCATATTCGTAACCCCTCCCTCCAAAAAATACGAGTTTATATAATTTTTCTTTTTTGGACACAATTTTGTCACAGT
>CAMWWR010000399.1 GCA_947178045.1 uncultured Clostridia bacterium | reverse complement strand
GCGACTAACAGCTCCTGGACCCTCGCCGATTCCTTGAGCGGAGCGAAGGTGTCCGCCATCGCCGTCCTGCCCCAGAAAAGGATGCCGAAGCCGATGAGAAGATTTGAGATATTTTTCATTTTGCGTTTTTTCGCGAGCAGCATAATGAACGCACCGATAATGATGATGACCGGCGCAAATGCGGACGGCTTCAGCATGGAGAGGAAGCTCCCGCCGGAGTTGAGGTCGCCGAGCCGAAGAATCTGAGAGGTTGCCGTGGAGCCGATATTGGCGCCCCATATTACCGGAATTGTCTGTACAAGCGCCATGATACCTGCGTTTACAAAGCCGATCATCGTGATCGAGGTAGCCGCGGAGGACTGGATGACTGCCGTCACGCCCGTACCGAGGGCAAGCCCTGCCCATCTGTTTTCCGTCAGCCGCTCCATCGTATTTTCCAGCTTTGCTCCCGCCAGCTTTTCGATGGAAGACGCCATCAGATTCATGCCGTACAGAAACATGCCGATTCCCGCCAGAAGCGGCAGGATTGACTCAAGCACCTCCATTATCATACCTCACAATCCGCGCCATGCGCATAAATATATATTTTTTTCAAGCTGCATTTTTCAATCTTTCAGCAGGAGCCGGCAGGCCGCTCCCGCGTCGGAGTATGGCCGTGCCTGCAGCTGCATTCCGTTGCATCAGGGGTTTCTTCCCCGCTGCCGTTCAGCCCTCCTCGGACGGCTGCGACAGGATTCGCCGCAATCCCGGAAATTGCGCAAAATTTTGCGCACCCATTTCTATTCTAACATGGAAATGAAATCTATGGAAGTAGTAATTTGCACAAAATTCACTCCAAAATTCCAAGTGGATTGCACCGGGTCTGCGGCTCTCCAAAATTATTTTAAAAACCACTTGACATTGCTGAAAATCAGAGTATAATATACTCGTGTCCGCGATGAACGGATCACATGCGGAAATGCTGGAATTGGCAGACAGGCATGACTAAGGATCATGTGGTGCTACACCGTGAGGGTTCAAGTCCCTTTTTCCGCAGTAGAAGGCGCGAAATCGAACTGTAATTGTTCAGGTTTCGTGCTTTTTTGTTTGAGGAAATGGCGTGAAAGCGAGCTGGGAGAGGTTCCGTTGGCACTACAGCCAACCACCAAACCAAAAAAATTATTTTTTTGTTCCACCCCGTCCTGTTTTGTGGTATACTTAACATTAAGGTATGTTCGGGATTTTCCGAAAAAATTATTTTCAGGCTTTACAGGAGGTTCCCATGGGCGATTCAACCGTTCTTTTGATTTTGGCGCTTATTATCCTGCTCTGCATTGTCGTGGCAGTCACCACGGTTGCCGTTACGATTTCGTCGGCTTCCGCCGCGATCGCCGACGAGGATGACGAGGAGTAGGCTGCGCAGAGCACGCGCTGCACGAGGTGCATGCTGCGGCAGTAAAAATATATGCGCGTTTACAGGCATTGACGGATAGATGCGCATTGGCGGACGGGCGCGTAAAAACGGTCGGGTCGTTCTTGCTTTTCGTAAGAACGGCCCGGCCGTTTTTTATATCGCAATTCAGTTTTCTGGTAATTCGATTTCAATGCTGCAATTCCGGCATCCTGTTCTTCCCGATGCGCTCCTTCGCACTGCCAAATGCTCCGCGCCGCTCCCTGTCGTCAAAGTCTACAGATAATCGTCGTTCTTGTTGCTGCCCGCCTTCTCTTCTTCCGGCAGCTCCTCATACGTCAGAATATAGGTGCCCGGATGGAAAACCGTGACCTCAATCGTCCGGCTGTCCACTGCCGTCGCATTCATCCCAGCAATTACGGATCGGCGGTTTGAGCTGTAATATAAATGAGACTGATCTATTTTGTAATACGTCGGCAGCTTGATCTGCATTGTCAGAGGGAAGATATCATCCTTCGTCTCGTCCTCAAGCACCACGTCAAATGCAATGTAATCAATAACATCCGTGTCCAGCTTGCCGAGTACATTGACCACGCGCTCCGGCTTGAGCGATTTGCCGGTCACTGCCGACCGGGAATATTTTGACGGCATTGCGATCTTGACCTCCGCCGTGCGCGTGCTGTTCGTAACGGAGAAGGAGGACGCATTCGCGTAATTCACTGCTATCTCCTTGACCCCCTGCACAACGAAGCTGGCCTTCATATCACAGTAATTTACGGTGACCGTGTTATTGCCGGTCTGAAGGATTCGGCCCGAAAGCAGCTCAAAATCCTCCACAATCTCTTCATAACCGTCATCGTAGCGCGCTTTTACGACCACATCGTCGTAATCCACATAATCGCCGATCGCCACCTTGCCGCCCCGGTAGGTCACCGTAAGGCTCTCAAGCGTTTTAACAACGCACTCCACCTTGATCTCCGCCCTCAGGCCGCGGTAAATAATGTAGACCGTATTAGTGCCGAGATCCTCGATCTTCGTCGGCGCCATCGTATAATTGTGAATGCGCTCTGTCGTGCCGTCCGAATAAAATGCTGTCACATACAGGTATTGCGACGGGATAGGATTGCCCTGAAGGACATGCTCCCCCTCGTAGGACGCATGCAGGCTGGAAATCGTCTTCGCCGGCATGGTGAACACGTCAAAGCTGCCCTGCAGTCCGCCATACACCACCTGCACCTTCTGGGTGCCCGTCGACTGGATCACTTGATTTCCGAGCTGATAGTATTTAACCTCCTCATAGCTGCCGTCGGTGAAAACGACGCTCACCCGGATCTCATCCC
>CAMWWR010000398.1 GCA_947178045.1 uncultured Clostridia bacterium | reverse complement strand
GTATACCATATTCTTCGGCACATTGCATTCTTTTTCTTTTTTCTCAAAAAAGTCTGTTATTTTCTCGACAACAACCGGAAATTGCCATATAATAAACGTCAGGGAATCATAACTGTACGAATCTAAAAGGCCGCGCTGTATGTTATTCTGCGCGGACATGCTGCCGGCGGACTCGGCCGCAGCGGCGCTGTTGAAAAGCCTCCGGCAGCAGGAGCAAAGACCAGGGAAGGAGCAGGTATGGATGCAAAGCAATTGATAAAAAAACTGGCGGAATCCGTCGTGGGACCACAATACAAATTTATTCCGTGGTGGGAGGACAATTTTGATGATTGTGTGTACTGGTACAATCTGTTTACGGAAAAGGAAATACGGGAGGTGGAGGACTGCGTCGCAAAATGCGGCAGGGAGGAGCTGACCGATACCTCCGAGGCTCCCGGACTTCCCCTGTTCCATCTGCTTGTATGGCACAATTTCCACAGCGCAGTCAAAAAAATTCTGGATAACGAGGCACTCGGCATCGACGTCAATATGCCGGGCGGCGAAAAGAATCTGACTCCGCTTATGCTTGCCTGCTGCCGCGGCAATCTGGAGATGGTCCGGCTTCTGGTCGAGCACGGCGCCGACTCGGCGAGATGCGACACAGCGGGGCGAAATGCATATCATCACCTCGGATACCCTTTCATTCGGGGTTTTAAAAACAGCGTCCGGTGCGAGAATGAGAGTCTGGACCAGCGCGGACCGATCGCCCGCCTGCTTGCGGGCGGCATCAACACAAAAGATGCCGACGGGTTGACGCCCCTTTCGTATATGCTGCGGAACGGCGATTCCAGCTGCTCCTGGGCGCTGACGGAAATCTTCCTCGAAAAGGGGGCGGAAACGGATTATGTCGACGAATCCGGAAATACTCTTCTTCTGATCGCCGTCCGCAAGGGACATCTGACGGCGGCTCTGAAGCTTGCCGAGCGCGGGGATATGGTGAACACTGCAAATTACATGGGCGAGACGCCGATGCAGATTGCCAAAAAGCTGCACAACCAGGGACTTTGCATGGCTCTGGAGGACTGCGGCTCACAGGAGGACAGTGAGCTGGAGGACTGCGAGCCGCTGGATATGATCAACATGGGCCGGATCACAAGCAACGCCTTCGCCGGGGCCGATTCCTACGAAAGGCGGGACAATCTCAGCCTCGGGTTCTATCTTATAAAAAAGCTGATTTCGAAGCTTGATCTGGATGATGAGGATGATTTGCAGCATCTGACAAGGGTCCTGTACGCGGCCTTGACAAGCGGCCAGGAGCTCCAGGTACTGAATATCTGCAGGGAAGCAGGGATTGATTTTACCGTACCGATCCACCAGCGCAACGCCGTCTTCTGCTTCCGCGACAAATGCCTCAGCGCTAATTACGGCGTTCGTATCATTCAAAGGTTCATCGAATACGGCATCGATATGAACGCGGCTATCATCAGAGGAAAAACCCCCGCAAATATCGTGGCATCCGAAGAGCACAGGGAGTGCAGCTATTTTGCGGACGCAGCACAGCTCTTCTCGCGGGAATCCATGGAGCAGCTGGATGATCACGGCGTTTCGGCGGTACACAGAGCCGCGGAAAACGGCCATCTCGGGATGCTTAGGGTAATGCTGGAAAAGGGTGTGAATATCAATATCACGCAGGATCAGCCTGCGGAGGCGGGAAATACACCGCTCCATATCGCCTGCATTTACGGCCAGAGCGAAATCGTCCGATTTCTTCAGGACTCCGGTGCGGACATCACAATGCGGAATATCAACGGCGAGCTCCCGGCGCATCATGCCGTGATGGAGAAGAAGGACGGCGAAAAGCTGACGCTCAAGGAAAGGGCCGCGGTTCTCAAGGAGCTGAAAACTCTGGACGGCGCGCGCAGCGACGGAAAAACCCCTCTTATGCTGCTGCAGCTTCTCGACACCAGCACGGCGCTTGCACTGCTGCCGATCTTTTTGAACAGGGGCGTAAATGTGAATGCCGCGGACAACGCCGGCAATACAGCGCTGATCCTCCAGACGAAAACACCGAACCGGTGCTCCAAGGAGATCGCAAAGGAGCTGGTGCGCGCCGGGACGGACGTCAACATGGCGGACAGCGAGGGAAATACGGCGCTGCACTATGCCCTGCAATACAGCAACCAGGAGATGGCGCGTTTTCTGATCAAGAAGGGCGCGGATTATAACCGCACCAACATCGACGGCGTGAGCTGCGTTCAGCTGGCGGTGGAGAGCGGCTACGACACCGTGCTGGAGCTTATGAAGGATATCCGGTGACGGAGACAGCAAAAAATAAACAAAACAACTTAGAACCATATATTACATAGAACCAGATTTTTCAGGGAGGATTTTTATGAAACAGATTGCAAGCTTTACCGTCGACCATCTCCGGCTTTTGCCGGGCCTCTATGTTTCCCGTCAGGACAAAATCGGGGCCGAGACCGTCACCACCTTCGACATCCGCATGACCCGCCCGAATTTTGAGCCGGTCATGAATACCGCGGAGGTACATACCATCGAGCACCTCGGCGCGACCTTTCTGCGCAATCATCCGGTATACGGTGAAAAAACCGTATATTTCGGGCCGATGGGCTGCCGTACCGGCTTCTATCTCCTGCTCGCGGGCAGCTTCACCTCGTCCGACATTGTTCCCCTGATGCAGGAAATGTTCTCCTTCATCGCTGATTTCGCTGGTCCGGTGCCGGGCGCGGAAGCAATCGGC
>CAMWWR010000397.1 GCA_947178045.1 uncultured Clostridia bacterium | reverse complement strand
GCGCAGGCTCCACATGCGCCGCTGCTGGGGAAAAATCCCCGCTCTCCAGCTTCGCCTCCAGCTGCCGGAGACGATCCGCAAGGGAGCCGTAATCCGTCTCCATCGCCGGCCGGCAGAGCTTGACCAGGGCGACCTCGATCATGACTCTCTTCTGCGTCGCATACTTGAGCTGGTTGGACAGCTCAGAGAAAATGCGGATATAGCGCATAAGCGCCTCGGCCTCCACTGCCTCCGCCTCGTGCTTCAGCAGCACCATCTGGTCGGCGGACACCTCGAGCAGCTCCTCCATTTCCCCGGACACCTTCAAAAGCAGGAGATTCCTCAGATACCAGGTAAAATCCACTGTAAACTGCACCAGCTCCCTGCCGGCCAGAATGATCTCATCCAAAAGCCCGATGCAGCCCCGCACGTCCCCCAGGCTCACATACCGGAGCAGCCGCGCGAATACCTCGATATCAACATTGCCGAGCACATCCAGCACATCCTCATATCCGAGCGTTTTCCCCGGATAAAAGGCAATGCACTGGTCGAGCAGGCTCAGCGCATCGCGCATCGCGCCGTCGGCCATTCGGGCAATGTAACGCAGCGCCTTCTCCTCCGCTTCCAGCCCCTCCCGAAGCATCAGCTCGCGCAGCCGCTCCGCGATGCAGTCCACGGAGATCCGCTTAAAATCATATCTCTGACAGCGGGAAAGTATCGTGATCGGTATTTTATGCACCTCGGTCGTCGCCAGGATAAACATAACATATTCCGGAGGTTCCTCCAGCGTTTTCAGCAGCGCATTGAACGCACCCGCCGACAGCATGTGCACCTCGTCGATGATATAGACCTTGCGTCGTCCCTCCGTCGGCGAATATCTGACCTCATCCACGATCTCCCGGATATTGTCGACGCCGTTGTTGGAGGCCGCGTCGATCTCAATCACATTCATGGAGCTTGCGGAGCCGATAGCCCGGCACACGGCGCACTCGTTGCAGGGACTTCCGTCCGCCGGATGCTCGCAGTTCACCGCCTTTGCCAGTATTTTCGCCACTGTAGTCTTGCCGGTGCCCCTTGTGCCGCAAAACAGGTACGCGTGTCCCGTCCGCTCCGTTTTCACCTGATTGCGCAGAGTCGTCACGATGGCATCCTGGCCCCTGACATCATCGAAATTATCCGGACGAAATTTTCTGTATAATGCTGTATAAGACATGATTATACCTCTTTCCCAACTGTCGTGTTCGCCTGCGATCAGTGCATCTATTTCCTGCTTTTGCAGCTTTCCGCTTTCAGAGATTTTCCGCATTCTTGGAAAAATGCTGATAATCCTTTGAACTGCTCCAGTCTCCGCCCCAGGAAAAGCCCCGGCTGACAAAGGCCTGATAACACACATCCCCCGGCCTTATATAGTAGATGCAGTCGAGAGAACGATCCGCATACTCCTTTCCGTTTTCCGGAAGCACCTCCGCAAGTCCATCGCGCATCGGCAGATACGGATTGTACCGTGGGTTGATGTCAACAGCCAGCCCGTAGGCGTGCAGAGATACGGTGCTGGTCCCCTCCACAAAACGGAAGTTGAATGAGGATGTATTGTTGTCTGCCATGGACGCATTATCATCTGCGCCGTACTCGTCGATCAGAAGCATTTTTTCCACCGGGTACTGCGCATCAAACAGCTCCCTGAAAATATCCGTAATATCCCGGGCGATCGCCCGGTTCACGACAAGCTCACCGATATGGACCTTCCCGTCAAAGCCATAATGCAGTACGCGGACATACCGAAGCTCCGAACACGGAATCGTGCAGTTATGGCCGTACGATTTCCCCTTCATTCTCTCGAATACCGAATCCGGTATTTCCTCAAAAGAGAAACAGCCCGGCAGCTCCTCCTCCGCGATATTTTCCGGTTCCACCACCGTGCAGGCCTCCAGCAGCCTTACCTCCTGCGCCGTCATAATCTTCCTCCCGTTCGCGCTTGTTTCAGACTCCTCCGCATTGCGTTTTTCATTCGATGCTTTCTCATCATCCACGCCCGAGTCATCGCCATCCGGCGGTTTCTCCCGCGGATTTGTCCCTGACGTCTGCAGGCTTTCGGGCAGAGCCTCCACTCCCGTATTCTGCGGCTCCGCCGCTTTCGTCGATGCTGCGGAACCCGTCGGCCTTGTGCCCGTCTGTACATCCTGCACAATAAAATTCGGCGCCTGCGGCTCTTGGCCGCCGGTACAGCCGCACAGCCAGATCACCCCTCCCGCTATCGCCGCTCTGAACGGCATTCTTCTTGTTGCGCGATTTCCCATCCTGATTTTTTGTCCTTCCAATCTTCGCCGGGACGCCGCAACCCCGGTTCTAATCCTCTTCTATAATATGAATTTCCAGGAAATCAAAATCTATTGTATCAATAAAATTATCCTGTGTAAACCTCGTCCGGTCATGTTTTTTGAAATCGGCAATCGTCGAATCCAGCCAGATCGGTTTGGACAGATCAAAGCAGCGGCACACCTCATCCAGCGCTGCAAATATTTTGTGCGTCCTTGTATCAGACTCTTCCCGGCAGACAACCATATCCCGGACCAGCCTGTTTTCCTTCCAGATTTTTGCCCACATCCGAAACATGGTATTCCTCCCGCTCTCATGGCGTTTTATGCGCCCGGCTGAAAAACATTCCGAAGCATCGTATTTCGTAAGAAAGTATCGTATTTTAGGAAAATGCTGATGAAAGCGCTTCCCTAAGAGAGTACGTCAAAGGTAAACAGATTGTCAAAGGT
>CAMWWR010000396.1 GCA_947178045.1 uncultured Clostridia bacterium | reverse complement strand
CCAAATATACCGGGGGGAGGGCATACTGTCAAATATCGCGCTGACGACAAACCGCAATCACAAGCATATCGTGCTGGAGCAGCTGGGCAATCTGAAAAAGAAGGAGTTTGGCGCGGGGGTGCTGGTGCAGACAAAATTCCCGTCTGAGCTGCTTGAGATCCGCTGCTTCGAGGAAATGTTTTTTGTGCTTCCGAAGACAGGGCGCGTCAGCGCGGACCCGGCGGAGGCCGCCCGGGCGCTGGCGGCGGGAGGGCTCGCGGAGTACCTTGCGGAGCGGCATGAGGAGAACGGGAGGCCTTTTCTGTTCCGCATCGAGGTGAGAGGAAGCATGCCGCTCGACCGGCGCGGCGTGTTTGTGCGCAGGCTGGCGGCAGCGCTGGAGGAGGAAACGGCGGGCAGGCTCGCCAATGCGGTGAACGGCTATGAGGTGGAGCTAAGGCTTGTCGAGAGCAGCGAGGGCGGTTATAATGTGCTGCTGAAGCTGTTCACACTGAGAGATTTCCGATTTGCCTACCGGCAGCAGACCGTCTCCACGGGCATGCGGCCGGCGAACGCCGCGCTCTGCATGGCGCTGGCCGGCAGGGAGGATTTTTTTGCTCCGGAGGCCAGCGTGCTCGATCCGTTCTGCGGCGCGGGCACCATGCTGATTGAGCGCGCGAAATACGGGAAGGTAAAGGAGATGTTCGGTCTTGACATTCTCGGCGAAGCGGTCGAGGCCGCGCGGAGGAACACGGAGCTTGCGGGCTGCCGGGCCAATTATGTCCGCCGCGATTTCTTTACCTTCACGAGGGAGCAGGGCTTTGACGAGGTGGTGACGGATATGCCGTTTGCCGTCTCGAAGCAGCCGGAGAAGCAGAGGGAGATCGAGGCGCTCTGCCGCAGGTTTTTTGAGAAGATGCCGGGGCTTGTCCGGGACGGGGGCAGGCTGCTGCTGTACACGCACGACCGGGCGTATATCAGGGCCTATGCCGCGCCGGCCTTCCGCATTCTTCGGGAATTTGAGATCTCGATGAAGGAAGGAAGCTATCTGGTGCTTTTGGAAAAAGATGTGAAAACGGAACGGGCAGGCAGTGTATAGGAAGGATTTTGGGTGTGAGCCCGTTCCGTCTGAAGTTTTGAGAATGAAATCCGGTGGAATTTCATTCTCAAAACTTCCGGTAGGATGCAATGACTGTCACCAGGATTTCTGGCAGGATGCGATGGCTGTCGCCGGAAGTTTTGACAGGGTGCAATGACGGTCACCGGAAGTTTTGGCAGGATGCAATGACTGTCACCGGGATTTCTGGCGGGATGCGATGGCTGTCACACGGCTTCCGGCAGGATGCGGCGGCCGCCGGAAGCTTCCAAAGGCCGGCTGTTCCGGGAGAGCGGGATTGTCTGGGTGGTTTTACGGATTGTTTGTGTCGGGGAGCAGAAGTTCCCCTGAGAAAATGCCGTTTGTGCGGCGGAATGAGAGGAAATATGAGTCAGACAACAGAGAAGCAGTTAAAGCTTGGCGCTCATGTGGGAATGAGCGGGAAGGAGATGTTTGCCGGCTCGGTCAGGGAGGCGATTTCCTATGGGGCGAATGCGTTTATGGTATATACCGGAGCGCCACAGAATACAAGGAGAAAGGCGATCAGTGAGATGAACCTGGAGAAGGGCTTTCGGCTGATGGAGGAGAACGGGATCGAGGATGTCGTGGTGCACGCGCCGTATATTATCAATCTTGCGAATTCCGTCAAGCCGGAGACCTGGAAGCTGGGGGTGGAATTTCTGGAAAAGGAGCTGGAGCGCGCTTCGGCGATGCATGCGGGACTTCTGGTGCTTCATCCGGGCTCCCATGTCGATGCGGGAGCGCAGGCAGGTATCGCACAGCTTATTCAGGGATTGAACGAGGTGCTTACGAGGGATACCAAATGCCTTGTCGCGCTTGAGACAATGGCGGGGAAGGGCAGCGAGATCGGAAAAAGCTTTGAAGAGCTCGCTGTGATCTACGACGGGGTCGCCTGCAGCGACAAGCTCCGCGTATGCTTCGATACCTGTCATGTCCACGATGCGGGCTATGATATTGTCAATGATTTTGACGGCGTGATCGGGCAGCTTGACCGGCTGGTCGGCAGGGATCAGATCGCCGTATTCCATATTAACGACAGCAAAAATGCCCGGGGAGCGGCGAAGGACCGGCACGAGAACATCGGGAAGGGGCAGATCGGCTTTCAGCCGCTGTATGATATCGTACACCACCCGGATTTTACGGATATTGTCAAGATTCTGGAGACGCCGTATATACCGTCGGACAAAAATCCGGAGGAAAAGCTTGCGCCGTACCGCGAGGAGATCGCAATGCTTCGCGGCGGACAGGGGCAGCCTCAGTAAAGGCGCGGCGCAGGCTGCATGAAAATGGGGGAGAGCTATGGCTGAGCAGACAGAAAAGGAACAGGGCGCTTTGGATGCCGGGCGGACACCGGAGGAGGAGAACCGGAAGGAATCGGAGCAGGCTTTAAGAGAAGCAGAGCAGGAACCGAAATCGCAGCAGGCAGAGGCTGAGGAAGGGCAGGCTTTGAAAGAAGCAGAGCAGAATCCGGGAACGGCGCAGACAGCGCCGGGAGAAGGAACGACTGCCGGAAAGAGTGCCGAAAAGAGGAAGGCTGCCCGCAGGAGGATGAATTTTATCCGGAGAGCGGTCGGCGCTGTACTCATACTGACCGGGCTCGGCGTGTGCGCATATCCGGTCGTGCGCCAGGCGCAGAGCAGAGATTTCAACAAAGATGCGATTGATATGATACTGACGCC
>CAMWWR010000395.1 GCA_947178045.1 uncultured Clostridia bacterium | reverse complement strand
CCCATTTTCAGCCCGCTCAGCCGACCACGGTCGGAAAGCGCGCGAGCCTGTGGCTGCAGGAATTAAAGCTGGATTACGACGATCTCTGCTATCTGATCGATTCCATGCGCCTGCTCGGCTCCAAGGGAACGACAGGGACGCAGGCAAGCTTTCTGGAGCTGTTTGAGGGCGATCACGAAAAAATCAAGGAGCTCGACCGCAGGATTGCGGAAAAGATGGGCTTTGCGTCGTGCTATGCGGTTTCTGGGCAGACCTATTCGCGCAAGGTCGATACGAGAGTGATCAATGTGCTGGCCGGCATCGCGGCAAGCGCCCATAAGTTTTCCAACGATATCCGCCTGCTGCAGCATTTAAAGGAGATTGAGGAGCCGTTTGAAAAGAATCAGATCGGTTCCTCGGCGATGGCGTACAAGCGCAATCCGATGAGAAGCGAGCGGATCGCTTCCCTCTCCAGGTATGTGATGGCCGACGTGATGAATCCGGCAATCACCTCCGCGACCCAGTGGTTCGAGCGCACGCTTGACGATTCCGCGAACAAGCGGCTTTCCGTGCCGGAGGCGTTTCTCGCCGTCGACGGTATTCTTGATCTGTACCTGAATATTGTGGACGGGCTTGTCGTTTACGACAAGGTAATCGAAAAGCACATCATGGCGGAGCTGCCGTTTATGGCGACGGAAAATATCATGATGGATGCGGTGAAGGCCGGAGGAGACCGGCAGGAGCTGCATGAGAGAATCCGAACCCTGTCAATGGAGGCGGGGCGCAATGTCAAGGAGCGCGGGCTGGAGAACAATCTGCTCGAGCTGATCGCGGCCGACCCGGCGTTCAATATGAGCCTTGAGGAGCTGATGGCGTCCATGGATCCGTCGAAATATACCGGGCGGGCAAAGGAGCAGACGGAGGAATTTATCGCGGAGGTCATTCAGCCTGTATTGGATGAGAACCGTGAGCTGCTCGGCATGACGGCCGAGATCAACGTGTAAGACAAGGGGCTGTCGCACGACAGCCTCTCTTTTATTGATGTGGTATTGCGGGCTTGCCTGCGGTACTGCATGGGTATAAGCTTATGAATCTGGAATATTATCGGATTTTCTGCGAGGTGGCGAGGGCCGGGAGCATTACTGCGGCGGCGGGGAGACTGTGCATTTCCCAGCCCGCGGTGAGCCAGACGATCCGGCAGCTGGAGGAGGGACTTGGAAGCCCGCTTTTTGTCCGGGCGCAGAAGGGAGTCCGTCTGACGGCGGAGGGGGAGGTTCTTTATTCCTTTGTGGAAAAGGGCCTGAGCCAGCTGCGGGCGGGAGAGGAGGCCTTCCGCAGTATGATCGACCTGGAGCAGGGCGAGGTGCGTATTGGGGCGAGCGATATGACGCTGCGTTTTTACCTGCTTCCGCACCTGGAACGATTTCACAGCCAGTATCCGAAGATCAAGGTGAAGGTGACGAACGGACCGACGCCGGAGACCCTGCGTTTTCTGAGGGAGGGACGGATTGATTTCGGGATTGTCAGTTCCCCTGCGGGGGATGAAGACCTCTCGATTCGGCCGGTGCGGAAAATCAGGGATACCTTTATTGCCGGGGACTGCTTTGCTCATCTGCAGGGAAAAACACTGCCATATCGGATGTTAAATGAGCTGCCCGTGATCTGCCTTGAGCAAAATACAAGCACGAGGGCGTGCGTGGACGGGTATCTGGCAAAGCAGGGAGTGAGCCTAAAGCCGGAGTTTGAGCTGGCAACAAGTGATATGATCGTTCAGTTTGTGCTGCGGAACCTCGGAATCGGTCTGGTTGTTGAGGACTTTGCGGAGGAATATGTGCGCACGGGGGAGCTGTTTTATCTGAAATTTGAAAAGGAGCTGCCGGAACGGGAATTCTGTATTGTGACGTGCAGGCGGCGGGTGATGTCAAGAGCGGCGGGAGCGCTGCTTGAGATGCTCCCATGAACATGACCGAACAGAAGGACATTCGCAAACGAAATGGCAGATAAAGCGATCGATCGGAAAAATGTTCAGACGAAAACGGTTTTGCACGGGAAAATTTGTGCAACTCGAACAAAAATTCAGTCAAATTATCGTCGCTATTCGTATTTACTTTGTAAGTATTATCTGATAAACTGAATCTATACAAAATTCAGGAGGTAATACTATTATGAAAATTAAGAAGTTGGTTGCAGCTGCTCTGGCAGCGGGCGTGTGCCTTATGTCGACAGTGGTACCGGTGAAGGCGAATGTTATTGACAAGGATGGTATTTCTGTAAATCAGGCAACTTTCACGGTTTCAGATTTTTACGATTCTGACAAGGATGTAACGGAGGTAAAATCCTTCACGGTGGTGCTGAAGTGCGATACCGAGCTTTCTGCATCGAATGCGTTCAACAGCCAGATTGTCGTACAGAATACGGTTGACTGGGCTTGGAATCAGAAGACATTCAGCGCGGATACTTCTGTTGTTGACTGGCAGGGTAATCCGTATGACTATGAGCTGAAGGTCATCGATTCGAGTACGGCAGAAGTGACCGTACCTTGCGAGGGCGTTATGGCTCTGCTCACGCTGGATGACAGGATTGTGGTTGGCGACTATAACGCATATACCTGGACCGTTGAGGATGTAAGATTCAACTTCGGTGAGGAGCCGACGACCAGTGGCGATGATACTCCGTCTGCAGAGGAGCCGACGACCAGCGGTGATGCTGCTCCGGCACTGCCGAAGACCGGCCTTGTTTCCGGTATGGTATTCTTTGCAGCAGGCGCACTGTTGACTGGCGCTGGTGTTGTAGTTGCAAAGGGCAAGAA
>CAMWWR010000394.1 GCA_947178045.1 uncultured Clostridia bacterium | reverse complement strand
ATATTTTATCTGCGGAACGAAATTTATGGGGAATAAAGGCTCCCGGAAATCAATTTCAGGTTTGTGTCCGCGCGGCATCCGCGAACCTGAAAGATGCAAAAAGCCGCACAGAAACGGGGAAAAGCATGGAGATTGAGAAAAAATTTTTAGTGAAAACACTGCCTGATCTGGAGGGCGCACAGAAAAAATCGATCGAGCAGGGGTATCTGTGCAGGAAGCCGGTGCTCCGCATCCGAAGGTCAAACGAGCAGTATATCCTGACCTATAAATCGAATCAGGGCTTCAGCCAGAAAAATGCGCTCCAGAACGAGGAGGTCGAGCTGCCGCTGACCGAGGAAGCCTATCTTCATCTGCGCGGGAAGACGGACGGCTGCCTGATCGAGAAGACGCGCTATGTGCTGCCTCTCGCAGACGGTTTGAAGGCGGAGCTGGATATTTTTGAGGGGAAGCTGGACGGGCTGGTGTTTGTCGAGGTGGAATTTGAGAGCGAGGAGCAGGCAGTGCGCTTTCAGCCGCCGCAGTGGTTCGGCGAAGAGGTCTCCGACCAGGAATGCTTCAGCAATGCGTATCTGTCCGGGCTGGAGAGCTTTGAACAGTGGGAGAAGGAGAACGGCAGAGGGCGGGGAACGGTGCAGAGCAGGGCAGAGAAATAAGGATACAGGGAGGCTGATTATGGTTCAGGGTGCATTGATTCTGGAGGGCGGCGCTCTGCGCGGGATGTTTACGGCGGGAGTGCTCGACGTGTTTCTGGAAAAGGAGATAGAATTTTCGTATGTGAACGGCGTGTCGGCCGGCTCGCTGAACGGAATGAATTATATATCAAAGCAGAATGGCAGAAGCAGGGACGTCAACCTGCAGTTTGTCAATGATAAGCGTTACATGAGCGCCAGAAATATTGTGAGAAACGGCGGAATTTTTAATTTCCGTTTCCTTTTCGGAGAGATATCGGAGCAGCTTCTGCCGTTTGATGCGAGGGCGTTTTTCGCATCGGAGCAGAGATTTGAGGTGGTGGCGACAAATTGCCGGACGGGCAGAGCGGAGTATTTTGAAAAGGGAAAGGAAGCGGAGATCCTGCGCGCAGCCGCGGCATCCAGCAGTATGCCGATCCTGTCCTCGATGATCGTGCTGAACGGGCGGCGTTATCTGGACGGCGGGGTGTCGGAGCCGATCGCGTACCGGAGGGCGATGGAGCAGGGGTATGACAAAATCGTTCTGGTGCTTACGAGACAGAAGGGCTTTCGAAAGCCGGCCGTCTCGCGGTCGCTGGCGCTCGCCTACCGCAGGCATTACCGCCGCTATCCGCAGCTGGTCGGGCGGCTGCTGCAGATGCCCGAGCATTATAATCGGATGCAGGAGGAGCTGGAGCGGCTCGAGGCTGCAGGGCGCGTGTTCATCATCCGGCCGCCGAAGCCGGTGTTAATCTCACGGACGGAGAAGGATACGCGCCGGCTGCGCGAGCTCTATGAGGAGGGAAGAAGAGAGGCGGCTGTGAGGCTGCCGGCCATGGAGGAATATCTGCACAGATAGGATATATGGCTCTGACAATGGATAATGAGGAGCGCCGGAAGGACCTGTATGTAGAAAGATTGTATGTAAAGTGGGCCCGACGCTAAAAGTGCATCACTCCGCATGCGGAGTGATGCACTTCTTACAAATTTCAATAGCTTTGAGACAGCCTGCGCGGCGATATGGCGGCTGCTTTTCAGATAACTTTCGCGGCGGTGTGCCCGCGGCAGCCTTCAATAGCGTCCGAGAGCTGTGCTTACGGCTGCTTTCCGATATAGGCGAGGATGCCGCCGTCAACATAGAGGATATGTCCGTTGACAAAATCGGAAGCGTCGGAAGCGAGGAATACGGCCGGACCCTGCAGATCCTCCGGATTGCCCCAGCGCGCGGCAGGCGTCTTCGCGATGATGAACTGGTCGAACGGATGTCTGGAGCCGTCCGGCTGTGTCTCCCGCAACGGTGCGGTCTGCGGCGTTGCGATGTAGCCCGGCCCGATGCCGTTGCACTGGATGTTGAATTCGCCGTACTCGGAGGCAATGTTCTTTGTGAGCATCTTTAATCCGCCCTTTGCTGCGGCGTAGGCGGATACCGTCTCGCGCCCGAGCTCGCTCATCATGGAGCATATATTGATGATCTTGCCGTGTCCCTTCTTGATCATGGACGGGATCACCGCCTTGGAGACGATGAACGGCGCGTTCAGGTCGACATCGACAACCTGGCGGAACTGCTCGGCCGTCATGTCGCACATCGGAATGCGCTTGATGATTCCCGCATTGTTGACGAGAATGTCGACAACGCCGACCTCCTTTTCGATCACGCCGACAAGCGCGTTTACCGCAGCCTCGTCCGTCACGTCGCAGACATAGCCGTGCGCCTTGATGCCCTCCGCCTCATAAGCGGCAAGTCCCTTGTCAACCAGCTCCTGACGGATGTCGTGGAAAACGATGGTCGCTCCGGCAGCAGCGTAAGCCTTTGCGATAGCAAAACCGATGCCGTAGGAAGCGCCGGTAACCCACGCAATCTTTCCCTTCAGTGAAAACATTTCCGTAAAATCATTCATCTTGATATCCCTCTCCTTCTGCCGCTTCGGCGGCTGATTACATTTATTATAACGCCAATTGGAAGAATAATCAAGGGGGACACGCTGCTTGCGCTTTCCGGTATTATCGTATATAATGTCAGTGATAATCCGGCTGTGGCGGGCGGAGAACCGACGGAAATGAGTAGTAGCATGAGAGACATATTTCAAAAGTTTTATCCTGATTTTTATGTGGCCTCGGCATACGAT
>CAMWWR010000393.1 GCA_947178045.1 uncultured Clostridia bacterium | reverse complement strand
CACGATCACCTTCGGCCTGGCGTCAAAATTGATCGCCTTCGACTCCTCCGCGGAAACCGCGATCTTCAGCCCCGGGAACTGGATCGGATTGATGCCCTGACGCACGAGAGCCATCGCCTCCTCGTCAAAGCACTCCTCCACATTCTGGTGGAAAATATTCGTCGCCTCCACGGCAAGCGGGCTGTCCACATACACCTCAAAATCCTCAAACCCCGGAATCATGCGGTCATGCTTGATCTGGCGGATAAAGTACAGCATCTCCTGCGTTCTTCCGACAGCAAAGGACGGGATCACGACATTTCCGCCCCGCTCAAAGGTCTCCCGGATAATCTTCGCAAGCGTCGCGACATTATCCGCGTTGCCCTCGTGCTGCCGGTCGCCGTAGGTTGATTCCATAATGACGAAATCCGCCTCGTCAATGTAGGTAGGATCCTTGATGATCGGCTGGTTCAGATTGCCGATATCGCCCGAGAATACAACTTTTTTCGTCTCCCCCTCCTCGGTGAGCCAGATCTCGATGCTGGCTGAGCCGAGCAGATGTCCGACGTCGATAAACCGGATCTTCACACCCTCGCACACCTCGACGATCTTGTTATACGGGCACGGCACAAACTGGTACATGACGCCAACTGCATCCTTCATCTCGTACAGCGGCACATACTCCTCCTGCCCCGCGCGCTTCCCCTTGCGGTTGCGCCACTCCGCCTCGAACATCTGAATATGCGCGCTGTCGCGAAGCATGATCCCGCACAGGTCGGTCGTCGCAACCGTCGCGAAGACACTCCCGCGGAATCCGTGAGCGTACAGATACGGGATCAGACCGGAATGGTCGATATGCGCGTGTGAAAGAAAAACATAGTCGATCTCGGACGGCGGAACCGGAAGCTCCGCGTTCTCATAGATGTCCGCCCCCTGCTCCATGCCGCAGTCCAGCAGGATGTTCTTTCCGCAGGCCGATATGTGATGACAGCTTCCCGTCACCTCGTGGGCCGCTCCGATAAAGGTCAGTTTCATCTTGTTTCCCCCTTTCTCTTCTCACAAAGCCGCAGCTCCTTCCTTTTCGCTGCCCCGTCATTTTATGCTATACCTCGGTCAGTCCGAGCTGACCGCGAATTTCCGCACTGTCCACGGTCACCTGGTCCCTCCCGTGTTTCTTCGAATAGTACATCGCCCAGTCCGCGTGCTCCAGCAGCACCGACGCCTTCTCACAGCACTCCGGATAGCCGGTCACGCCGACGCTGACATTCACGGAAACATAGACGCCGTCGTAATCCAGCTTCATCCCATGCACATTGCTCCGCATCTCTTCCACGATGTCACAGCAGGTCTGTACGTCCTTGCCCGGAAAGGCGAGAACAAATTCCTCGCCGCCGTACCTCGCCGCGAAGCCCTTGTATTTTTTCGCCATCTTATTCGCGAAGCCCGCGATCGTCTTGATCACAAGATCGCCGAACAGATGCCCGTATGTATCGTTGACGCGCTTGAAATGATCGATATCGAACAGCGCGATGGAAAGCGGCGTTTCCTCCTCCTCCGCCTGACGGATGAACTGATCCATTTTCAGGTTCAGATGTCCGCGGTTGTAAATGCCGGTCAGGCCGTCACACACAGCCATGTGCTGCATTTTTGCATAGAGTCCGGCATTGTCCAGCGCAATCATGAACTGGGCCATGATCGTGTCGAAGAACATGCGGTTTTCCGTAAAGAAATCATATCGGGAATGAATGGCCAGAAGCCCGCCGATGATCTGATCCTCCTTCTGGATCGGCAGAATAAGAAGCGAACCGGCATTCCGATCATCCAGAAAACGATAATTATCCGGGCGCACATGATTGTCGACATAACCGCCCCGGCGTGTCAGATAGTCATCCAGGGCATCGTCCTTGATCGCGGTGCACAATATCTCCTCGGCCTCCGCGGAAAAAACCGACTGTATGCTGCAGAGCGGCTCTTCGTTGAGCACCGCGTCCTTCTTCAGGAGAACCGCGCAGCAGTTCAGACACAGCTCATCCTTCAGCGACGCGGTCATGATGGAGAGCAGTTTTTCCGCCTCGATCACGGAGGCCATCGCCTTCAGAATCCCGTTCTGAAGAGTCATCTCCGTATTCGCACTGTTGATCCGGTTGTAGGCCGTCTCCAGCTTGATTTTCTGAACGCCGAGCTCCGCATTCGCCTTTTTGACCTTCTCCTGATGCTGCTTCAGCTCCTCGTTGATCTCCTTCGTATTGTCCACGAGCCTTCGCTGCTCGAAAAGCTTCTGCTCGATCTTGTTCATCTCGGAGACGGCCACACTGCTCAAAACCGTGCAGAGCGACGTCAGGCCGGCAAGAATTCCCGTGCGCTCAAAAATTTCCCTTGTATCCATCGTCGTCAGAAGCATGTTGATAATCAGCACGACGGCAGTCGGAAGGCTCCCGACCACGATCGTGATAATCCTCGTATAAATATCCCCGTAGTCGAAAGAAAAAACAAGCTGAAACAGCAGAAGAAGAATGGCGAGACTGTTTACGGCAAGCGCCGCGTTGTATCTCTCCAGATTGAAGGCAATCGCGTACATCAGCAGCTCCGCGATGCGCAGACCCATCCAGGCATACCGGCGGTTCCAAAACAGCGGCATGCCGAGCAGCAGGTCAATCAGAAATGTCACGCCGGAAAAAACGATCCAGAAAATAACCGCTTTTTCCTCCTGCTCAACAAAATAAAAAATATTAAATACGAGCAGCGCCATACTGAAAGAAATATTGACCCGCGAGCTCATTCTCTGCATATCCGTCATCCGATTGTCCTTCATGCTT
>CAMWWR010000392.1 GCA_947178045.1 uncultured Clostridia bacterium | reverse complement strand
GTGCGGGAAAGAGGGATGGACATGAAAGCTTACGGAGTGAATGAGCTTCGGAGAATGTATCTGGAATTTTTTGAGAGCAAGGGACATCTGAAGATGAACAGTTTTTCCCTTGTGCCGCAGAATGATAAGAGCCTGCTGCTCATCAACGCGGGCATGGCGCCGTTAAAGCCATATTTTACCGGGCAGGAGATTCCACCGCGCCGCCGCGTCACGACCTGCCAGAAGTGCGTGCGCACGGGCGATATTGAGAATGTCGGGAAGACGGCAAGGCATCTGACGTTTTTTGAGATGCTCGGCAATTTTTCGTTCGGGGACTATTTTAAGAGGGAAGCGATCGCCTGGTCGTGGGAATTTCTGACAAAGACGATCGGAATGGAGCCGGACAGGCTGTATCCGTCCGTCTACGGCGAGGATGACGAGGCGTTTGAGATATGGAACAAGGAGATCGGGATCCCGGCGGAGCGCATCACGCGCTTTTACCGCGACGAGAACGGCGACTGCGACAATTTCTGGGAGCACGGAGCGGGTCCGTGCGGTCCGTGCTCGGAGATCTATTACGACCGCGGCGTGAAATACGGCTGCGGAAAGCCTGACTGCAAGGTGGGCTGTGACTGCGACCGGTTCATGGAGGTATGGAACAACGTATTTACCCAGTTTGAGAGCGACGGGAACCATCATTATACCGAGCTGGAAAATAAGAATATCGACACCGGCATGGGACTGGAGCGTCTCGCTGTCGTTGTGCAGGGGGTCGATTCCGTTTTTGATATCGACACGATGAAGGCAATCCGCGACAGGGTGTGCGAGATGGCGCACGCCGTGTACGAGACGGACGCGAAGAAGGATGTCTCCATCCGCCTGATCACGGATCATATCCGCTCTGTGACGTTTATGACCTCGGACGGTATTCTTCCGTCCAACGAGGGACGCGGCTATGTGCTCCGCCGTCTGCTGCGCCGCGCGGCGCGCCACGGGCGGCTGCTCGGCATTCAGGGGCTGTTCCTCGCGAAGCTGGCTCAGACCGTGATCGCGGAGTCTAAGGACGGCTATCCGGAGCTGGAGGAGAAGAAGGAGTACATCTTAAAGGTGCTCACGAACGAGGAGGAGAAATTCAACAAGACGATCGACCAGGGCATCCTGATTCTCTCCGACCTGGAGGAAAAGCTTGCGGCCGCGGGTGGCAGCGTGCTTTCCGGCGAGGATGCGTTCCGCCTGTACGATACCTACGGCTTCCCGATCGACCTGACGCAGGAAATCCTTGCGGAGCGGGGCTTTACCGTTGATATGGACGGCTTTGGCCGCGCGATGGATGTTCAGAAGAGCACCGCGCGCGATGCCCGCGCCGTGACCAATTATATGGGGGCGGACGCGACGGTCTATGACGAGATTGATGTCAGCATCACCTCGAGCTTTGTCGGCTACGACCGTTTGTCGGCGGAGTCCAGAATCTCTGTTATGACGACGGAGAAGGAGCTTGTGACCGAGCTTGTCGCGGGGGAGAGCGGCACGATTATTGTGGACGAGACGCCGTTCTACGCGACCATGGGCGGACAGGCCGGTGACACCGGTGTGATCTGCCGTGACGGAGCGCGCTTTGAGGTCGGCGACACCATCAAGCTGAAGGGCGGCAGGATCGCGCATGTTGGTACGGTTACGGAGGGGATGTTCCGGACCGGCGACACCGTCACGCTCACGGTGGACGCAGGCCGGCGGAGCGCTACCTGCAAGAACCACAGTGCGACGCATCTTCTGCAGGAGGCGCTGCGCCAGGTACTCGGCACGCATGTCGAGCAGGCCGGCTCCCTTGTGACGCCGGAGCGCCTGCGCTTTGACTTTACACATTTTTCCGCGACGACCGCGGAGGAGCTTGCGAGGACCGAGGCGCTGGTCAATGAGAAGATTGCGGAGCGTCTTGCGGTCGTGACGCAGGTGCTGAAGCTCGAGGAGGCGAAGAAGACCGGCGCGAAGGCGCTGTTCGGCGAGAAGTACGGCGAGACCGTGCGCGTCGTCGGGATGGGAGAATTCTCGAAGGAATTCTGCGGCGGCACGCATGTCGGCAATACCGGCGATATCACGGCGTTCCGGATCCTGTCGGAATCCGGCGTCGCTGCGGGTGTGCGCCGCATTGAGGCAATCACGGCGGACAATGTATTCGCCTATTACAGGCAGGTCGAGGACGAGCTGAACGCCGCGGCGAAGGCGGCGAAGGCAGAGCCGGCCGCGCTCGCGAAAAAGATCGAGGCGATGCAGGAGGAGCTGAAACAGCTGCATGCCGAGAACGAGAGGCTTGCGGCAAAGCTTGCCAACAATTCCCTCGGCGACGTTATGAGCCAGGTGAAGGAGATCGGCGGGCTGAAGGTGCTTGCGGCAAAGGTGCCGGAGGTCGATATGAACGGTCTCAGAAATCTCGGCGACCAGCTGAAGGAGAAGCTGGGCGAGGGTGTTGTATTCCTCGCTTCTGCGCAGGGCGGAAAGGTCAGCCTTGTGGCGATGGCCACCGAGGGGGCAATCAAGCAGGGCGCCCACGCGGGCAATCTCATCCGGGAGGCGGCGGCGCTTGTCGGCGGAGGAGGCGGCGGAAGGCCGAATATGGCGCAGGCCGGAGGCCGCAATCCGGAGGGCATCGACGCGGCGATCGCAAAGGTGTATGAGATACTTTCCTGATTTTGAAAAAAACAGTTGACGATTTAGAAAAATATGCTATAATCTAAATAGTGCTTTTTAAAAACCCAAACAGTTGGTGTAAGCACAATACACAACTGGAGGGAGTTAAGTTGTAAAAAGATGAAAAACGTAAT
>CAMWWR010000391.1 GCA_947178045.1 uncultured Clostridia bacterium | reverse complement strand
CCGTATGTGCACCTTTACTCCAGCTCATCCTTTGTCACATTTTTTCCGTCGCGCCAGATTCTCTCCAGGTCATAGAAAAGCCGATCCTCCTTCGAGAAAATATGCACCACGATATCTCCGTAATCCAGCAGAATCCAGCCGGAGGAGCGAACTCCCTCCACGCGCTTCGGCTCAATGCCCTCCCTGGCCAGCAGCTCTGTAACGGAATCCACCATTGCATCCACCTGGGCCGGACTGTTGCCGTTCGCTATAATGAAATAATCTGCCAGAATCGAGATGTTTCCGATTTCGATAACCCGGATATCCTCCGCTTTTTTCTCCTCCAGTGCCCGATAAGCAATTCTTGCCATATTTTTTACGTCCATGATCGTTTCCGCAATGCAGTACCTCTGCATGCTCTCCTTTCTACACAGCGTTTGTTTCCGTGGTTTCTATGTCTTCTCCCCGCTCTTGTATCAGCTTCTCGTAATACTCCAGAGTGAGGAACGCCATTCCGTCCACCTCGACAGTCTTTTCCGCGTTTTTCTTTTCTTTCAGAAATCCGACGGTATTTTGAGCGGCATAATATACGGCGAGATCCATATCATGAAACGCCAGTCTGCGCAGCTCGTCGAGCGGCGGCACAGCCGGCTGAGTCCTGCCGATCTCCAGATAGTCCGACAAATAGATATTCTTTTCAATAAAGCACATTTCGGGACGCCCCGTCGTATGAAACCGGATCGCGTTCAGAATTTTCTCGTCATCTACACCGTATTTATGCTCGGCATACCATGCCCCCAGCTTGCCATGCAGCAAATAAGGCTGCCGTGCCTCTGTTTTCCCGACGGGTATGCCATATTTGGCGCACTGCCGCAACGCCTCCTCCCCGGGAATGTATTTGGCACAATCGTGCAGCAGACCGGCCAGCATCGCCTTCTCACTGTTTTTCCCCCAGGCCATCGCAAGACTGGACGCAAGATACGCCACGCCAAGCGAATGGACAAAACGCTTCCTCGGCAGCAACTTTTGCATTGCCAGCATTGTTTCTTCAATTTTTTTACTGTAATTCATTTCTATACCCTTGCATATCACGCGTCCGCCCGTGATATTGCCTCAATAAATAGTTTGAAAGCATCCGTGTTCCATCAAATATTGCTCTACAGCATCGGGAACAAGATATCGAATCGACCTGCCGTTTCTGATCCGCTCCCGGATATCCGTGGAGGAAATTTCCATTGCGGGTGTCGGAAAAAAACGGATATCCGCACTGTATTTTTTTCTCAGCTCCTCCGCCTTGTTCAGGAAAACGGCCTCCTCCTGCCCGATTCCGGCCCGGCCTGTCACAGCCAGATGTGCATGGCGCAGGATAACCTCCGGACGGTTCCACCGCTCAAAGTTCATCAGCGAGTCGCCCCCGATGATGAAATAGAACTCCGTGTCCTTTTCCGCGCTCTTCAATTCGAGCGCTGTGTCCGCGGTATAGGTGTTTCCCGCCCTGCAAAGCTCCAGATCGGAAAATGAGAAATGCGGATTGCCGGCGATCGCCAGCTGCACCAGCTCGCGGCGCTGACTGTCCGGCAGAAGCTCCGATATCTGCTTGTAGGCAGGCTGACCGGACGGCAGGAACATCACTGTATCAAAGCCAAAATGCTCGTATGCGGCCTCCGCCACGATCAGATGCGCCGTGTGCACCGGATTGAAGGTTCCGCCCATAATACCGGTTCGTTTCACTCCCATAAATCCTCCACACATATCAAAGGCCCAAATAAGGCCTGCTTCGGCAGCGCCTACTGCGGAAGCTCAATCCTCTTCTTCTCCCTCGATTCGCGGTAGAGCACAATCTTTTTGCCGATGATCTGCACGACCTCAGAACGGGTGTGCTCGGCAAGCGTCTGAGCCATTGCACGCGGATCGTCGAGACAGTTTTTCAGAATTGAAATTTTAATCAGCTCCCTCGCCTCGAGCGCCTCGTCGATTCCCTTCGTAAACTCCGGGGTAAGGCTGGATTTTCCGATCTGGAAGATCGGGTCAATATTCATCGCCAGCCCCTTCAGATAGGAGCGCTGTTTACTCGTCATAGTACCTCTTTTCTCTTTCGTCCGCGGCGCCTGCCGGGACGCAGCACTTATTAAAATAATCATCAACTACTTGTAATAGTCAAACTCAAGACCGTACATCCGCACCGTATCCCCATCCTGTATGCCGAGACCGACCAGCTCGTCGAGAATGCCGTTCTCCTTCAAAAATTTCTGAAAGAACTCAAAGCCCTTCTCCGAGTCGATATTGGTATAGCCGAGCATTCGCTCGATGCGCGGTCCCTCGACAAGATAAACCTGATCCTCCTCGCTGTAGCTCACGGTGTACGGGAGCGTCATGTCGACGGACGGATCCTCGAAATACTCCCGCTCAAATATAACGGGTGTGCTGTCGATCTCCTTCAGCATATCGTTCACGAAGTAGAGCAGCTCCTTCACGCCCTTGCCGCTGACGGCAGAAATGCCGAACACGCGGATGCCCTCCGGCTCGAACTCCCTGCGGATTTGCTCAAGCGCCTGAGTTTCCTCCTCGCCGTACAGGACGTCGAGCTTATTGGCGGCGATCACCTGGGGCTTTTCGAGCAGTGCCGGATTGTAGGACGCCAGCTCCTCGTTGATGGTGCGGATATCTGCGATCGGATCGCGCCCCTCCGTCGAGGCAGCGTCGACGAGATGAATGATCACCCTTGTGCGCTCGATATGTTTTAAAAACTCATGCCCGAGCCCCACGCCCTCGGAAGCCCCCTCGATCAGCCCCGGGATATCGGCGATGACAAAGCCGTC
>CAMWWR010000390.1 GCA_947178045.1 uncultured Clostridia bacterium | reverse complement strand
CAGCGGATACGTTCGTGTCGTTCGAAGCCTGAACGGTGAGCTCTCTCATTCTCTGAATACAAGCATGAACCTCATTCAGAGCACCCTCAGCGGTCTGGATCAGGGAGATGCCGTCCTGTGCGTTCGTGGAAGCCTGCTCAAGACCACGGATCTGTCCACGCATTTTCTCGGAAATCGAAAGACCTGCTGCGTCGTCGCCTGCACGGTTGATTCTGTAACCGGAGGACAACTTCTCGGAAGTCTTCGCAAGATTGTCTGTGGAGATACCTAACTGTCTGTTGGTATTAGCAGCCGTCATATTGTGTTGTACTATCATAAAACATTCCTCCTTGAATTTGAAGCAGCATCCATGCTGCCCGCATTATTTTTTCCGCCTTCGCGGGGCGGCCCGCATATTCCGGTCTCCCGGCCTTCTCATGTGTTCGATTTGGTAGTAGTTGGTATTGTCTTATTTAAGTAATTTGACTTACTTGTCTTATATATCGGATGGTTTTAAAAAAACTTAACCCCTGTTTTCAAACTTTTTAAGAAAGCGCTGATTTAATCAGCGCTTTCTTAAGAGCCTCCGGCAGGATGCAAAGCCTCTTTCAGAGGCTTACGGATTTGCCAGGGAATATGCCGCTTCGCGGCGCAAATCCGGCGCAGGAAACGCTTTAATCAGCGTTTCCTTAATTATCTTTTTTTATCCATAAAATAGGCCTCGCCCTTTCCCGCCCCGGTCATGGACTTATAGTAATTGGACACCGTGCGGCTGCTGACGTTGAACGCCTTGATTTCCTGCTTGCGGCTGTTCAGATACACCTCCAGCTTGAGCCTGTTTTTCTGCTCCAGCGCCTGGATGCGCACCCCCTGCTCCGTCAGCTCGGTGATAAGCTTCTGCATGCTCTCGATGCGCGTCCGGTAGCTCTCCCTGTCCGCCAGCACCTCGTCCCGGACGCGCCCGAAGGTATTTTCAAAGCCCTCGTCATACTGGGCGAGCAAAGCGATCAGCTCCTCCTTCGTCTGCAGCGTGCTCTCGAACGCCTCGTCGGAAAACGGCTCTGTGTCCAGAATCGCCTCCTGCTCCCGCGTAGCCTCATAGATCTTCTTCAGCAGCTCCTTCTTGCAGACCAGGCATTTTTCCAGCATATCCATCTGCGTGCCAACCTGTGCCTTCTGGTTCATCGCCTCTCTCCTTTCCAAAAAAGAGCCCTTGACAGCCTTCGTCACCGCCGGCCGCAAAAGCTCTTTTCTGTCCAAATTACAATCGTGCTGTTCTTATCTGTATCTTATTTGACATGCATCTTGTTCTGACGCATAACCTCTTTCCAGGTGTCACGCATCTCACGAATATACTTCAGCGCGTCCTCCACAATCTCCTTGTCCTTCCGGATATTGGCCTCCACCAGTCTGCGATAGATATAGTCGTAGACAAGCTCGAAGTCCTTTGCCACCGGATATTTAAAATCCAGTGTGCCGCGGAATTCCATAATAATCTTCTGCGCCTTGATAAGATTCTCGTTCGCCTTCGCGATATTGCTCTCCTCGATCGCATAGATGGCCTTGTTGCAAAATTTGATGGCTCCCTCATACAGCATCAGCGTCAGTTCCGCGGGCGATGCCGTATTAATCTGCGTCCCCCGATATACCTGAGCAATATTCCCGTTTGGCGTCATAACGTAACCTCCCTGTTTTTGTCAGACCAAATAAATTTCTGCGCATCCCGTGAGCGGGATACTGCGGAAGGCATAAAGCCTCCCGCCCGTTTATTAATTCGAACCCATCAGTGCGGCCAGCGAATTCGTCTGGGAATTCAGCGTAGCCATCGCCTTCTCCATTGCGGTAAACTGCTTGTAGTAGCGGTCCTCGATCTCGTTCAGGCGCGCCTCCAGCGACTTCTTTTCTTTCTTGTACGCCGTCAGCTCCTTCGTCATCTGCTTGTCGTTATAGAAGGTGAGCGCGCTGCTCAGGCTGGATGACTTCATCTTTTCATTCATCGCGTCATAGAGCTTCCCGGTGATCTGGGTGAATACTGTCATCACCTTCTCCGGATCCTCCTCGATCGCAGCCATCAGCTTATCCTTCTCGCCGGCAGCCAGCGCATCCTCCTGGTCGCCGAGGATATGGAGCTTGCCGTATTCGGTATAATCGATTGTGCGCACGCCGAACGAAGCGAGGGAATAGGTCTTTCCATCGTAGGTCGCAGTCCCCTGCAGAGCGGTCTTCATCACGTTCAGAAGCCCTGCAAGCGTATCGTCGCGGCGAAGCAGCGAGCCCTTGATCTTGTCTTCCCACTTCTTGATCTGCTCCTCGGTCATCGACTCGCGCTCCTCGGCGGTCAGAGGCTCGTAGCCGCGCGCCGAATCTGCGTTATAAGCATCGTTCATCTCGCCCAGGATCTCGTTGTAACCCTTTACAAAATCGCGAATCATATCGTAGACAGCCTGACTGTCCTTCGATACATTCACCGAGATATATTCATTCGCCGTTCCCTTTGTCACGCCGTTCAGATTGAGCGTGAGGCCGTTTACGGTGATTGCGTTGCTGCTTCCGGTCAGAGCAGCACCGTTATACTGAATCAGGCTGTCCGCTGCCTCCTGCAGAGCAAGTTTTCCCGTCGTCGTGTAGGACAGGCTGCCGTCCGTCCCCGCCGTGTAGGTAACCTCGCCGAGGCCCAGATTCTCCAGATCATTGCCGTCGATATTGCTCGGGCTTTCCGAAGGAGCCGCCGCGTACACGGAGCGCTTATTTCCGAGATCCCCACTTGCGTCAAAGAACGGGTTGCCCGCTCCTGCGCCCGCTTCAAGGGCCTCCTGCACGCC
>CAMWWR010000389.1 GCA_947178045.1 uncultured Clostridia bacterium | reverse complement strand
GCGTATTATTCCTGGGGGGATATGAAGTCGGGTGCGATCATCCATGCGGCCGGTGGAGGCGTGCAGTTTGGAGATTATTCCTGGTATTGTGTGGAAAGCATTGTCCTGATTGTCAGACCGTTGCAGTGATGATATGGGAATCCAGGGACAGGATTTCCAGGGTAAATGCAATGCTGGCATTTTTCGGAGCTGCTGCAGCAGGGTGCTGCAGTAACTCTGAAAAGCGGCGGCAAACGGTCAATTGCAAAAATAATTAAAAAAACTGTTGACAATTTTTCTTACCTGTAATATAATAATATTTGTGATCGGGAGATGAGATCATTAACAAAATACAGTATGCGATAGTAGTACAGTTGGTAGTACGCCACCTTGCCAAGGTGGAGGTCGCGGGTTCGAGCCCCGTCTATCGCTCTTATTTTTTGTCACGGAAAAGTAAATATATTTATTTTAAAAGGTGTGTATCGAGGGAACTGCAGTTATTCGGCGGTTCCCTCGATACTGTTGATTTAAGGGAATTACGCCGGCGGAGCTGCCGGCCGGAGACCTTCCGGAGGATTGAAGCCGCCGGAAAGCGGAAAGCGGAGAACGGACGGCAAATGCGATTGACAGACGGAATGATCTGTGATATTCTAATTCCTATGAAAATACTAGGATTTAAAAACAGGACGACAGGGTCATATTTATGTTTGCTACAGGAGGAATACAATGGAGAATTCGATCAGAAGTGTTTATGCTGACAACGCCGCGACAACCAGGCCGAGTGAGCGGGCGCTGACAGCATTTCTGGAAATTCAGCGGGAATACTGGGGAAATCCGTCCAGCCTATACTCCGCCGGGCAGTACGCGGAGGAAAAGCTGTCGGAGGCCAGAAGGAGAATAGCGGTGTGTCTGGGCGCGCAGGCGGAGGAAATCTATTTTACCTCGTGCGGGACGGAATCGGACAATCATGCGATCCGCTCTGCGGCGGCGCTCGGAATCAAAAAGGGAAAGCACCATATCGTCTCGTCCGCCTTTGAGCATCACGCAGTGCTGCATACGCTGCAGCAGCTGGAAAAAGAGGGCTTTGAGGTAACGTACCTGCCCGTGCATGAGGATGGGCTTGTGCGGGAGGAGGAGCTCGCGGCGGCCCTGAGGGAGGACACGGCGCTCGTCACGATCATGTTCGCAAACAATGAGATCGGAACGGTGCAGCCGATCGCCGGGCTCGGAAGGCTCTGCCGGGAGCGCGGGATTTTGTTTCACACGGATGCGGTGCAGGCGGCGGGCCACTGCAGGCTTGATCCGGCGGCGCTGAATGTGGATATGCTCTCGATTTCGGCGCACAAGTTCCACGGGCCGAAGGGAATCGGGGCGTTGTATGTCCGCAGGGGAGTGCCGCTGCTCCCGCTGCTGTACGGCGGAGCGCAGGAGCGGGGCCGCAGGCCGGGAACCGAGAACGTGGCCGGGGCGGCGGCGATGGCGGCAGCGCTGGAGGAAAGCCTGGAGGGGCTGGAGGAAAAGCAGGCCCGGATTCTGGCGCTGCGGGAGCGTCTGATCGACGGCATCCTCACGATTGAGAAGTCGCGCCTGAACGGGGACAGGAGCAGGAGGCTCGCCGGCAATGCGAATTTCTGCTTTGAGGGGATCGAGGGGGAATCGCTGCTGCTTCTGCTTGACGACCGGGGAATCAGCGCATCCTCCGGCTCGGCGTGCACCTCGGGAAGCCTTGACCCGAGCCATGTGCTGCTCGCCATCGGCCTGCCGCACGAGATCGCACACGGCTCCCTCCGGATCAGCCTCGGGGAGGAGACAACGCAGGAGGATGTGGACTACATTGTCGAGAATGTAAAAGAGGTTGTGCAGTATCTGCGGAACATGTCCCCGATCTGGAAGCGGTAGGGCAGCGAGGGAGTGTGCCGGAAACGGGAAGAGAAAGAGAACGGTGTGAGGCCGCCGAAAATGCAAAATCAACGGAGAATTGCAGGAGGTAATTTATGTTATACAGCGAAAAGGTGATGGATCATTTCAGAAATCCGAGAAATGTCGGCGAGATCGAGGATGCCGACGGCATCGGGGAGGTGGGGAACGCGAAATGCGGAGATATCATGAAAATGTATATCAAGGTGCGCGACAATGTGATCGTCGATGTGAAATTCAATACCTTCGGATGTGGGTCGGCGATCGCGACGAGCTCGATGGCGACCGAGATGATTATGGGAAAGCCGGTTGAGGAGGCACTGCAGCTCAGCAACAAGGCGGTTGTCGAGGCGCTGGACGGGCTGCCTGCGCACAAGCTGCACTGCTCCGTGCTCGCGGAGGAGGCCGTGAAGGCGGCGGTGAAGGATTACTATGACAGAAACGGCATCGCATATGACCCGGAGCTTTTCCGGGAAGGGGAATGTCCGCACTGCCATGAGTGAGACGGAAAGGGAAGGACAATGATCTATACGGTAACCTTAAATCCGGCGCTGGATTATACGGCCTCGGTGGAGGAACTGAAAATCGGCGAGACGAACCGGATGGTGCATGAGGGAATGCTGCTGGGCGGAAAGGGGCTGAACGTATCCGTCGTGCTGCAGGCGCTCGGTGTCCCGAGCACGGCGTTCGGCTTTGTCGCCGGGTTTACGGGGGAGGAAATTTGCAGGCGGGTGGGAGAATACGGCATCCGGACGCGCTTTCTCCGGCTGAAGGAGGGGAATTCGCGCATCAATATCAAGCTCAAGACGGGATGGCCCGCGGCGAGCCTTGAGACGGAGGTCAACGGCATGGGTCCGCAGATCCCGCCCGGCAGACTGGAGGAGCTGAAGGCACAGCTCGCAGAGCTTGGGG
>CAMWWR010000388.1 GCA_947178045.1 uncultured Clostridia bacterium | reverse complement strand
TGCAGAAAGAAGCAGTTTCCGTACACCCGAAATGTAAAATGGGGAAACTCAAGATTTTTCTTCTGTTGTCGCTACCCCGGAAACATGGTATAATGTCGCCAGACATTATACCAGCGCCGATTCGTGTCCAACCGAAGGGAGGAGTCTTATGAATAATCTGTTGTACGAGGCAAATGCTATGCTTGCAAACGGCGGCTTCGAGTATGCGATTTGCGGCGGATATGCCGTTGACCTGTTTTTGGGCCGTGAATCCAGGCTGCATGGCGACATTGACATTCTTGCCTACTGGACGGAGAGGGACAAAATTATTTTGTATATGCAGTCGCTCGGATTTGAAGTATATGAGATGCTGGGCGGGGGCAGAGCCCATCATATTACGGATGTCGCAGATCAGAAAAGGGTGAAGCGAAACATTTTCTGCTGTAAGCCGGACTGTGAGCTTGTGAGCCTTGTCGGGACGGAGGAGAAAGGCATTTTTCTCATCGATTTCCGCCATATCGGGCAGACGAAGCTCAATTTTATCGAATTTCTGTTCAATGAGAGAACGGATACCGAGTTTATTTATGCGAGGAATCATGCGGTTCGGCGGACTCTGGAGAAAGCCGTTCTGCATTATGACAATATTCCCTTTCTTTCGCCGGAGCTGTGCCTGCTCTATAAGTCGACCGATACCGAACGGGAGGGTTATCAGCAGGATTATGAGCTGGCGTCGGAGGCGATGAGTCCGGAGCAGCGGGAATGGCTGGACGACGCGCTTGGGCTGACGAATCCGGAAGGACATAAGTGGAGACTGTCGGCGGACAGACCGCGGCGGTAAGCGGCAGAAAAGAGCCGGGGCGGAGATCCCATGCCGCATTGGCGGCCAAAATGGCCGCGTGAATAATATTCAGAGAAACGGAGGTTTGGCCATGTACAAAATTTATAGGACGGAAAATAATGTGCTTCATGAGGAGACGGAATTCAAGCCCGGTTGCTGGATCCGGATGGTCAGACCTACGGCGGAGGAGAGCGCCAGAGTTTCGGAGGCGGTCGGCGTGGAGATCGATAAATCGGATATTATGGCGGCCCTCGACGATGAGGAGAGCGCGCGCATCGAGCTGGAGGACGGGTATACGCTGATCCTTGTCGACATTCCGACAACGGAACTGCGGCATGAAAAGGAGGTCTACACGACGATCCCACTCGGCATTCTTCTGACACAGCAGCACATCATCACAGTCTGCAACAAGGAGACGCCGATTCTGCAGTTCTTCTGCGCGGGGCGGGCGAAGGAATTCAGCACGAAGAAAAGAATGCGCTTTGTGTATCAGATCCTGTTCCGGATCGCGGCGCTCTACCAGGGGAATCTCCGCATCATCGACAAAAAGCGGATGGAGATCGAGAGTAAGGTCGAGGGGGATACCGAGGACGTCGATCTCATCGAGCTGCATGAGCTCGAGTCGACGCTCGTCTATTTCGCAACCTCCCTGCGCGCCAACGGCGTTGTGCTCGACCGGCTGACGCGCTATAAAAGGCTGGAGCAGTATCCGGACGATCAGGAGCTGCTGGACGACGTTATCATCGAAAATAAGCAGGCGATCGAGATGACCTCGATTTACCGCGATATTTTGAACGGGACGCGGGAGCTGCTGTCCTCCATTATTGACAACCGATTGAACAATGTCATGAGGTATCTGGCAACCATCACGATCGTCATGGCGATTCCGACCGTAATCTCCGGCTTTTACGGGATGAATGTGAACAGCGCGGGCGTGCCGTTGTCGAAGACGGCGTACGGGTTTGCGATTATTGCCGGCATCACGCTGGCGATCTGCGTGCTTGTGCTCGTCGTGCTGAAAAAGAAAAAGCTGCTTTGAAAAAGGGCGAAGGGACGCCGCTTCGCGCTCCGGTCACAGAAAGCCTCCGTCAAACGCGATGATCTGTCCGGTCAGATAGAGCGGACTGAGCGCCAGCTGCCAGACCGCGTCGGCGGCCTCCTCCGGCGCTGCCGCCCGGCCGGCGGGAATCTGTTCGGCCAGTGCTTCGAGCTCGTCCTCCGTGAGATGGGCGCGGTTCATTTGTGTGTCGACGACGCCGCAGGCGAGCGCATTGACGGCGATGCCGCTCGGCGCAAGCTCCTTGGCGAGCGCGCGGGTAAAGCTGTTCACGCCGCCCTTGGAGGCGGAATAGGCGGCCTCGCACGAGGCTCCGCTGATGCCCCAGACAGATGAAATGTTGATGATGCGCCCGCTGCGGCGTTTTACCATTGAGGGAACACAGAGACTGCAGCAGTGAAGGACGGAGAGGAGATTAACCGAGATCAGCCGCTCATAATCGGCGGACGTCATGTCCGTGAACAGGCCGAGTGAGGCGATCCCCGCGTTGTTGACAAGAATATCGATATGTCCCCAGAGCCGCAGGAGCTCTCCGACTACGGCTTCCATGGCGGGGTGGGAGGCGGCGTCGGCGAGAAAGGTGAGGCAGGAGCCGTGCATTGCCAGAATTTCCTCTTTCAGGCTGCACAGTCCTGCCTCATCGGTGCATGCCGTGGCGGCAATATGATAGCCCTCGCGTGCAAACCGGAGCGCGATCGCGCGCCCGATGCCGCGGGATGCGCCTGTGATAAGTATGGTGGCTGGTTTCATAGCGGCTCTCCTCCCGAACAGATTCTGGATATATTACCGGTATTATATCCCGGAATTTCCATTCCTGCAAGCTTGACATCGGAAAAACGGCAACGTATACTCAAGGAAGCGCTGATAGGATTACCGCTTCCCTGGCGTCTTTGACGGGATGAAAAGCGGAAAATAAAAACAGAAAATTTTTGGGAGCAGG
>CAMWWR010000387.1 GCA_947178045.1 uncultured Clostridia bacterium | reverse complement strand
GTTCAGACCGGCCGCCGCGTTGCGAACCGCCTCCGCGATGTGAAAGCTCCGGTAATACTGATGGCGAATTCCGGACAGTATCCGGATGAAATCCCTGTCTGCGGCCGATTTTTCTCTTTGCTGCACAATACGGCAGCCTTCTCGAAATACCACAGCCAGAAAGAGTCCCGCCAGCAAAAAACGCAGATATCCATCAGCATACAGAAAGATCGCCGGCATTCCGGCCGCCTGCACTGCGCCGACAATGATCAGCAGGCTGCGGGCTTTATTTCTGCATTCTGCTTCAGAAAACGGATAAAATTCTTTAAACATCTCCACCACATAACGATAGATGGCTCTCCCCTCCTTCCCCGGCATCAAGGACGACCGCGGCCGCCTCCCCGCTCCATTCTTCGTAATTTTTCTTTATCTGCGCCGCATGCTCCTTGCTGATTTTTCCGCAGAATCGATAGTTTCCGTCCACAAGCTCCAGAATATTTTTTGCTTCGAAGCGTTCTCCTTTGCAGTCCGTCAGCTCGGTAATTCTTCGGATACAGCGGTGTCCGCTCCGGTCTGCTTCCAGATGAATATCAAAATGCAGCGCGTCGATGACCTGACGCTCCGCCACCCGCTCGTCGCGAAATCCCGAATGCTTCAGCAGAGCGTTCCTCATATAATCGACCAGCTTTTCCGTCGTCCGGTGATGGCTTGTACACATGGTAAACCGGCCTCCCGACTGCGATATCTGAATAAGCGCGTCGGCCGCGGCGGGCTCATTGATCTCTCCGCATATCGTCACATCCGTATCCGTCTTCTTGAACAGTGTAATCACATCCTCCAGCCTGCCGTCGCCGTATTCCTGCATCGCGTGAATATTTCTTTCCGGATACAGTTCCCCGAGCCTCAGCTCAAAGGCCTGCTCGGCAACGCGGATACTGCAGTTCGGGTCAATAAAGCCTACCAGCCGCTTGAGCAGCGTCGTCTTTCCGCTTGCCTGCTCCCCGGTAATCACAATATTCCGGCAGCCCCGCACGAGCGTTCGAAGCAGACTGACGGCCAGCTCCGAATGCTCGTCCGTGAGCAGCTCCTCCATGCTGCCGACCGGCGCGGTACTGAATTTTCTGACATAAAAGGTCCATCCCTCCGATGCCGGAGGCCTGGTAACAACCACCCTCATATTGTTCTGAAGGCCGGTCACAAGAAAACAATTTTTTCTGCTCAGCTGGACTCTCGGATGACTGCGCCCAAGCTTCTTCACAACGCATTCCAGCGCATTCTCCGACGGAAAGCCAAGAAAGCTCAGGCGGAGCTTTTTCCCCCGCAGCATTACATAAATCACTTCATAGTTTCTTTTTCCTCCTTCCCTTGCCGGACCAGCTCCCGCGCTCTGACCGCCTCCGCAGCCCGCACTGACACTGTCGATCGCCGTCTGAGCAGAAATCAGAAGGTCGCAGACGGAAAAACCGTATAATTCCTCGTACACTCTCTGCGTCACGATATCCAGCTTTTCAAAAAAAGTAAGTCTGCGGCCGCACTGCTGCCAGGCAGAACGCAGTGCCTCCGAATCCATCTCCGCCGCGCGGTCCCTGCCATCCGGCGCGGCCGTCCCGAACTCCTCGAGCAGCACCGCCAGACCATCCGCACCGTATTCTTTTCCGAAAAGATACACTAAAATTTCAAAACGGTCCCGGTCGGTGAGCAGCTCGGGCCGCCGAACCGGGAGCAGTGTGTCAAGCACACTCTCCTTAAGCGCAAGCCGCCCGGCCAGAATTTCCTTGATGTACTCCTTTACATAGATCCTGTCCCCCTCATTTCCAAGACCGCACCCATACAAAGCCTGGTACAACCTTGCAAGTGCGATATCCTCCTCCGGGTTTTCCACGCTTCCCACCTCGTATACCAGCTGCTCCAGCTGCCGCTTTACCTCGGCCGTCAGCCCTTCCATCGTGAATTCCTCAGGCTGCGGCGCTTTCTTCGCGCTCCTTTTCCCAAAAATTATAAAAAACAGGTATCCTGCCATGCAGGCACAGGAAAGCAATGCAAAAATCAGATAAATGGCCCGTCCCCCCTTACAGCCTCCGGCAGACCTCCCTGTCAAAGCTCCGGAGCGCTCGGATATAGTTTTTTAGCTCCTTTGATGCCGCGGCTTTGCTCCAGCGCCTCCATTCGGCCGCCAGCACCCCGTCCATGCAGGCGTCCCACACCTGCGTACAGTGCGGTATCCCGGCGCTGTTTCGGCAGGTCAATCCGCCAAAACGACGCCGCAGATTATAGAGATTGTATTTGGAATCGGAATCATAGCGTCCGAAAAGATAAAAGCTGAGCGCTTCTCCCTTCCGTGCAGGACGCCCTGACAAAAGCTCCTGCAGCCGCCATATATTCTGTTCGGCTCCCCGGACAACCATCGCCGCCCTCTTTAATACAAGCCCTCCCAGCCAGTCCTCCTCCGAGCCCGCGTCGCACACAATCAGCGCATAATGCCTCTGCAGGCAATCCAGCACGGAAGCCATGCCTCTCCTGTACTCCTGCGCAAGCCTTTCCTCCTCCGGGTAATTGCCGTATAAAATGTCCAGCCCTTCCGCTGCCTGCCGCGCACATCCGAATACCTCCTTCTCATCGGCCATACCTGCCACGACCAGCTTGCGCAGCGCCTCGATGCCGGTTCCCCGGCTCCTTGCTTCTTCCGGCCTCCCCTCCCCGAAGAAAAAACACTCCGGTTTCCCCGCGCCCCTGCGCACAGAAAAAAACAGGGTTCTGCCCTCGCCCTTTTCCGCCCGCAAACGCGCGTAGCCCGCCGCATTCCCCGCCACCTCGGAGGTTCCCGTGCCCCGGAATG
>CAMWWR010000386.1 GCA_947178045.1 uncultured Clostridia bacterium | reverse complement strand
GCCGAGCAGAAAGCTCGGCCAGCCAGGCGCAGGCGCCTGGAGAGGATGCCAGCATCACTCAGTTAATGGAGAGGGCATGTAGGATTTCAGGCCAATGAGGAAAAGCGGAAGAAATCGGTTGACGAATCCGGCAGTTCAGGATATAATGAAAGCATAAAGGGAAACCGGAGACGGTTTCACCCTGATAAGTGTGTTACCGCATTATGCGGCAGCCGTCATTATCGCGAGTAATGGCGGCTTTCATTTTTCGTCCTTGTGAAAGATTGTGTAGCATAATCCCACAAGTGCGACGATGAAAATACAGAACTGAAAAAAATCAGTGTATGTAATCATCAGCAATCCCCCCTTTCTTTCGTCCGGAGGGAAAGACTCCCTCCGGTGGAACGGAAGGGTGAAGACCGCCTCGTCTTGGTTTCCCGCATTCATTATATCAGCCGTTCCGACATTTTTCAACCGTTACATCAGAAGCTACATTCGTAAGCGGCATTCATGAGTTCCCTTTAAAAAGTTAGAAAAGTAAAAAAATTACTGAAAGGCTGTCTGACTCTTAATCAGGGTGTCCAGGGTTCGAGCCCCTGATCGCGCGTGCAAAGTACCAGTTTTGGGGAGACGTCCCTGGGGCAGGTGCTTTTTTCTTTGTGCAGAGTTTCTGTCCCGCTCCACTGGAAAATTCCCCAAAACAGTGCTATACTGGGTGTACTATCCGCATTTTAAGGAAGAATTCCAAATATTTAGAGCAAGGAGCTGTCCTGCCATGAAGCGCAACGTGGATCTAAATGAAATTACTGACGGCAGATTTTATGGGCTGAATGATCTGGTGCGGGCCGATTGCCGCGATTGTGTCGGCTGTTCGAAATGCTGCCGTGAGATGGTTGATACCATTATTCTTGACCCGTTGGACAGCTTTCGGCTGACCAGGGCGCTTTCTTGCAGCTTTGATGAGCTGCTGAGCCGGAAAGAGATCGAGCTGAATGTTGTGGACGGCATTATTTTGCCCAATCTGAAGCCGCAGGAGGACGACCGCCGCTGTCCTTTTTTGAATGATACCGGCCGCTGCAGCATTCATGCTGCCAGGCCGGGCTTCTGTCGTATGTTTCCGCTGGGAAGATATTATTCGGACCGCTCGTTTTCTTATATTCTTCAGACCAGGGAGTGTCCGAAGGTGCGTTCCAAGATTCGGGTCAGCAAATGGATTGACACGCCGGAGCTGCAGAGAAATCAGAAATTTGTCGGCGACTGGCATTATTACCTGGAGGATCTGTCCGTCAGACTTGACAAAAGCGCCCAGGAGACGCAGCGCCAGGTGCAGCTGTTCTTATTACACAGTTTTTACCGGACAGCATATTCGGCGGCAGAAGAGGCGCAGTTTTACGAAGAATTTGAAGAACGCTTGAACAGGGCGCGCAGTCTGCTTGTCTGAACCGCTCCTATTTCCGATGTGAAAGCTGTTTAGCAAGTGTTTACAGGCAGCAGGCCTGTACCGTTTGGAATGCGAGGCGCCATAAAACAATGAAATGGCAGCAGGGAATAATACTGCATGTTGCTCTCTGACGACAGATGTCTGCCAGCAACAGACACATACAGCCAATCAGCGCCTGCCGGCAACAGGCACCTGCAGTCAACAAATGCCTGCCAGCAGCAGATACATGCTGCTAATCGATGCTTTCCAGCGACAGACGTGTACAGCCAATCGGTGCCTGCTGGCAACAGGAACCTGCAGTCAACAAATGTCTGCCAGCCGCAGGGCACATGTGGCAATCGATGTCTGCCAGCCGCAGGCGCATACAACCAATCGATGCCTGCCAGCCGCAGGGCAATGCGGCCAACCGATGCCTGTCGGCAGCAGACGCATACCTGCCAGCAGACCTTTACCACAGGAGGAATTTCTTAATATGTATACCTTTCAAACCCGTGTCCGTTACAGTGAGGTCGATCCGCAGCGCAGGATGGAACTTTCTTCCATATTGAACTGCTTTCAGGACTGCAGTAATTTTCATTCGCAGGATCTCGGTGTCGGCATCGATACGCTGACTGCCCGGAAGCGGGTCTGGCTGCTCTCTGCCTGGCAGATTGAGATTGTCTGCCCTCCACGTCTGTTTGACCACATTACGGTCGGCACCTGGCCGTATGCCTTCAAAGGGTTGTACGGTTACCGCAATTTTATTATTTACAATGAGGAGCGCGGGCATGAGACGGCTGCCTACGCCAATTCAATATGGTTTTTGATGGATACGGAGACGGGGCTTCCGACCCGCATTGCGCCGGAGGATTCCGCCGCGTATCGGCTGGAGGAAGCATACCCGATGGACTACGCGCCCCGAAAAATTGCTTTGCCTGCTGTGAATCTGCCGGACTCTGCGTTTTCTGCGCAGAGTTTTTCGGAAATTCGTGTAACCCGCATGCTGCTGGACACGAACAATCATGTCAATAACGGGCAGTATGTAAGGCTGGCGGAGGGGGTTCTGCCTGAGAACTTTGCGGTGCGCGCCATGCGCGCGGAATACCGCAGAGCAGCCCTGCTCGATGACGTGATCTTTCCCGTGCTGTACGCCGCTCCGACGGAGGATACCTGTTATGTTTCGCTGAATGATGCTGCAGGGCAGCCGTTTGCCATTGTCAGCTTTCGCGGAGAGCGCTACACGGAAACAGAGTGCGCAGAGTGCCGGGAGGAGTGAAAAACAAAGAGGCGGGGCTCGGGCGGCGGGAACGAATACAGAACAGCGCAAAATGCAGAAAAGCAAAAGAGTAAACCGAAAAGCAAAAAAAGCAAACCAAAGAGCAAAAGAGTAACCGAAAAGCAAAAAAGCAAACCAAAGAGCAGAAG
>CAMWWR010000385.1 GCA_947178045.1 uncultured Clostridia bacterium | reverse complement strand
CCACTCTGAGCCGCCCCACATTCTTCACAACGAACCCCTCCACATCCATGTCCCGCGAAATCCCCTGACTCACCTTCACCTCGCTGATCTGCTCCCGCAGCGGGAGCTGTACGAGAATCCCGTTCACGTCCTTTCTGCCGTTGAGCTCGCCGATCAGACGAAGCAGCTCCTCCTCCGAGGTCTCCTCCGGCAGCTCGTACGAGAGGGAACGGAATCCGACATACTCGCACGCCTTTTTCTTATTGCCGACATACACGCTGGAGGCCGGGTCATTTCCGACCTGCACGACCGCGAGCGTCACCGTCCTTCCCCGTGCCGAAAGCTGCTCCGCCGCACGCTTTACTTCGTCTTTGATCTCCGCCGATATCCTTTTTCCGTCAATGATTGCCGCCATCCTGCTCTCCATTTCTGCGCCGCGCGCTGCAATTTTTAATGCAAATAATCTATATAATCCGAAAATCCGTTCTGTGCCATTTCATACTGGTACGTCCGGAAAACACTGATAACGCTTCCTCAGAACAAAGGCGCAAACAGCTTTAAAAACGCCTGCAGAACTACCTTTTGGAGCACCGGCTTGAGCATGTCCCTCGTGACCGGGATGCTCCGGGCGATCGTGTCGATGGCATCCTGCTTTACATCCATGACGGAGCTTGTCCGATACAGATAAACGCCGCATTCAAAATGCAGATAAAGGCTCCGGTAATCCAGGTTGATCGTGCCGACAGTCGCCACAATATCGTCGCTGACAAAGCACTTTGCATGGATAAAGCCAGGCTCAAACTCAAAAATCTTCACCCCGCCGTCCATCAGCTGCTCATAATAGCTCTGTGTCAGCATGAACGCAAACTTTTTGTCCGGTATGTGCGGCGTGACGATCCGCACGTCCACGCCCCGCTTCGCCGCCAGGCAGAGAGCCGAGATCATCTCGCTGTCGCTGATGAGGTACGGCGTAAAAATATAGACATAATCCTTCGCCGAGTTGATGATATTCAGGTAAACATTCTCTCCGACATTCTCAAAGTCCAGCGGGCTGTCGCCGTAGGGCTGGACATAGCCGTCCGTCTCGTACCGCGCGCGCGGGCGGAAGCAGTCGAAATCCGTGTCCGTCGGCCGGAGCGCGTTCCAGAGCTGCAGGAACATCACTGTCAGATTCCATACGGCATCCCCCTTCAGCATAATACCGGTATCCTTCCAGTAGCCGAAGCGCTCCTTCTCGTTGATATATTCGTCCGCCAGGTTAATCCCGCCCGTAAAGCCTGTCTCCCCGTCGATCACAAGAATCTTGCGGTGATCGCGGTTATTCATCACGGTGGAAACAAACGGCACGAACGGATTGAACGCCTCGCATTTGATCCCGAAGCCCCGTATTGTCTCATAGTATTGGAACGGCAGCAGCCGCAGACAGCCGACATCATCATAGAGCAGACGAACATCCACTCCGGCGGCAGCCTTCTCCTTCAGTATCTCGAGGATCGTATCCCACATCCGCCCCTCCGCGATGATAAAATACTCCATGAAAATAAACTTCTCTGCTTTTTTCAGCTCCTCGATAATGTAAGGAAAGTTTTCCTCTCCGCTCTTAAAGTAGGTCGTCTGCGTATTCTGCCACATCGGTGCATCCGCAAACCTCTTCAGATATAAAGCCTGTCCGTAAACCGATGCATTCTCGGCCTTTAATTTTTCCAGAACCTCCTCCTTCTGCTCGATATGCGGCTTCAGCTTCGCCCAGGAATCATTCAGCCTTCCGCGCCGCTTCTTCGTCGGGCTTTTTGTGCCGAAGAGCAGGAACAAAAGTCCGCCGAACACCGGAAACAGCAGAATCGGCACGACCCAGGCCAGCTTGTAGGACGGATTCTGCCGGCTGTTGATTACCACAAAAAGCGCGATAATACTGATGATGTTCAAAATAATATTAACGATCGTGGACGCGCTCGACAGAGTTAAAACGGATGAGACGAGCCATCCGACCTGCAGCAGGATCAGGACTCCGACGATCAGAATCCGATAAATTGTCATTTTCTTACTTTGCATTCTTCCCGTGCCCTTTCCTCCCATTGTATATTTTTATTATATACAATATTTTCCCCCGGTTCAATATACCAATCATAAATTTTTGATAAAAAGAAAGGGGCCGCTCCCCCGCCGAAACGGCAGGGAAACGGCCTTCTGCGCGGGAAACGCTTTAATCAGCGTTTCCCTGACGATAGTAGTTGATCAGACAGCCCTTTAAAATAATCTCTCTCTCGTCGTCCGTCAGTTCACCGAGCCTCAGCGTAAACTCCTTAAGGCCGTCCCGCACGACATAAGCCCTGATCTCGGCAGCCTTCTCCTTCACCGCCGTCCGGATGCCCGGAATAAAAAGGAAATCGCCGTTCTCAAACGGCAGCTCATCCCCGCCGTCAAGCAGGAACGGAAGCATTCCCCAGTTGATCAGGTTCGAGCGGTAGCGCTTCGTCGCGTACTCGCCCGCAATATTTGCCAGGCCGCCGCGCACCTTCTGGCAGCTGGACGCCTGCTCCCGCGCGGAGCCGTCGCCAGGCTTCACCGCATAAATCACGCTGCCGACCTGCGTCCGGGCAGCGTCGACCGGATACGAGGTCCGGATGGCCGAAAGCACGCTTCCAAGCTCCGGCGTCGCCTCCGTCATGCCTGCTTCGCCCTTCCCGGCCGTTCTCGCCTTCTCCGCGAGCTGCACCGCCTTTGCGCGCCCAACATACTGCGGATCCTTTCTGGACAGCGTAAATTCCGCAAGTCCGAGCGGGTTGGAACGGAAGGAGGAGGTTTCGCCAGAAGGAATCAGCTCGTCCGTCGTCGTGACCGGATCATGGA
>CAMWWR010000384.1 GCA_947178045.1 uncultured Clostridia bacterium | reverse complement strand
ATGTCCTACAGGATAAACTCACAGGCATCCGCCAGCTCCTGCTCCGTTACGCTCGTGTCAATGACTGCATTTCCGATGCCGTCGAGCAGAATAAATTTAATTTTATCGGCGTCCTTCTTTTTGTCCCTGGAGACGGTGAGAAGAATGTCCTCCGTTTTCAGGCCGGAGGCGGAGATCGGAAGCTGGAAGGACTGAATGCAGGACAGGATCTCCTTCGTCTGAAACTCCGTGAGCATTCCTTTCTTCCAGGAAAGCTGCACCGCCGCGACCATGCCGATGGCGACGCACTCTCCGTGCAGCAGCCGGAACTCCTTCAGCTTTTCCACCGCATGTCCCAGCGTATGGCCGAAATTGAGCAGCGCGCGCTCTCCCTTTTCTTTCGGATCGCGCTCTACGACCGCCTTCTTGACAAGCAGGCTTCGATAGACCATCTCGGTCACCGCGGAGCGGTCCCGCTGCAGGAGGAGATCCCTGTTTTCGATCAGCCAGCTGTAGCTCTCAGCATCCCGGATCAGGCCGTGCTTTAAAATTTCGCCGAAGCCGGAGCAATATTCCCGCATCGGCAGCGTGCCGAGCAGGCTGATATTCATATACACAAACTGAGGCATATAAAATGCGCCGACCATGTTTTTGTAAGCCTTAAAGTCAACGCCGGTCTTTCCTCCGATGCTCGAATCCACCATGGCAAGCAGTGTGGTCGGTACCTGCACGAAGCGAATGCCCCGCAGATAGGTGGCCGCCGCATAGCCGGTCAGGTCGCCGACCACTCCGCCGCCGAGCGCAATAAGCACATCATTCCGGTCAAAGTTCTCCTGAATCAGAAATTCATAGAGCTTCTGAACGGTATTCAGCGTTTTGCTCGCCTCGCCGGCCGGAAAGGTAAAGCTGACGACCCGGAACGCATACGGGGTCAGCTCCTGCACGAGCACCTCCAGATGCAGCGGACTGACATTGGAATCCGTAACAATGCACAGTTTGCGGTTTGCTACCGCAAGCTGTTACAGCCGTTCTCCAAGTCTCCCAAAATCCTGCTCCAGCAAAATATCGTAACACGGTTTTCCGTCATACCGGATCTCGATTCGATTCTGTTCCATCGTTCTGTCCGACCTCTCTTTCATTCCTTTTCGTTATATTCAGACCCATATCATTCCGTACAAAAACTACAGATTGATAAAATCAAAATCCGCCTGATCGTCCTCCGGCTCCTCATAAACGGCGATCTCCTCTGTATACGGGGTTCTGGAGTCCACCCGCGGCTCCGGCTCCCTGCGGGCTGCCGTCTCTTTTGCCTGCAGCTGCGGCTCCACGGCCGCAGCACTCGCAGAGGCTCTCTCCGGGGAACGCCTCTCCGGCAGTCTTCCTTTCTCAGGGAGAGCGCTTTCCGGCAGTTTTCCCTTCTCCGGAAGAGCGTTTTCCGGCAGCGCCGCCTTTGTCGTACCGATAAAGGCATCCAGCTTTGCGGCGTTGATGCTGTAGCTTTCGCTCTCCAAAAGCTCGATTTGAGCCGCGGCCAGACTCTTAAACTGCGCCTTGTACTTCTCAAATTGCTTGAGCATGTCCAGGGTCTGCGCGTGAATTCGCTCCAGCTCGTTTCTCGCGTCCGCCAGGATGATCTGCGATTTTGTCTGCGCCTCCTTCTCGATCGTCCGGGCGTTCTTGATCGCAGCCTCCTTCGTATCCTCCGCCGTTTTTTCGGCCAGCACGAGCGCGCGCTGCAGCGTCTTTTCCATTGATTTGTACTGCTGGAGCGCGTCGTTGAGCGCCGCGACCTTGTCCCGCAGATCGATGTTTTCGCTGTACAGTCTCAGATAATTGTCGTTCACCTCGCGGAAAAACTGATCCACATCCTTTTTATCGTAACCAAGCCCGCCGGACTTGAAGGACTTGTTCTGCAATTCGATCGGTGTCAGCATGAAATACCTCCTTAGCACATTTATACATATTTCTCGAGTGTCACGTTGATTCTTCCCTTTTTCGTCCGTGTGCCCTCCTCCGAAAGGCGAAATCTCCCGTAGCCGCGCACCGAAACAATATCCTGCGGACGGATCTGCAGACTGCCCTGCAGAGCCTCCCTGCCGTTGACAAAGACCTTTCCGCCCGGAATCAGCCCCGCCATGCTGCTGCGCGACGAGTGAAAGGCTGCGCCGACAAGCGCGTCCAGGCGCAGAGAGGCGACTGTCGCATGGATCGTCTCAAACGAGCAGCCTGTGCCATCGCCGGGATCGCTCTTCTCATGCCGGCTCAGACGCACATTCGTGTGCCGGATCTTTTCGAGATTTTCCAGAAGGAAACCGCCGATCACCGGGTCGCAGTAGAGATACGCCGCATCCTCCCGCACCAGAATATCGCCCGTCGTACTGCGGTCGAGCCCGAGGTTTAAAATCGCACCGAGATAATCCCGATGCGTCAGATTTTCTGCAAACTTGATATTGGCAGGCTCGATCCTGATACAGGAAATGGGATATTCCTCCTTCTGTTCCTCCGAGAGAACAAGCTCGCCGGAGCCCTCCGCATCCCCGTGAAAGCACAGGCGTACACGCTCCGCTCCCTCAAAGCCTCCGTACATGGAGTACGGCAGTTCCGGAAAATCCTTTTTACTGCGATGAAAAATGCTGATTTCGTTCAGATTCAGAAAATCGGTGTATACGCAAATATTTTTGTAATAAGCTGATTTTGCCAGCTCCTCTAGGCGTCTGGCAAAAATCAGCTCTTCCTTTCTGTCATCCATTCTGTTTTTTCCTGTCTAAAAATCCCGTGTGATCGTCGGGACATCGAAGCCGTTCTGCTTGATCATATCCAGATAATCTCCGGTGATATCAATATTCTCCGGAGA
>CAMWWR010000383.1 GCA_947178045.1 uncultured Clostridia bacterium | reverse complement strand
GTCCGGTATCGTCAAACGGTGTTTTCATGAAATTTTTTTGATTTTCATGACTTTTCATCGGAATTTACGCAGCACGGCGGCATATTCCCCGGCTGATTGGATGATTGTGTGAAGAACCCCGGTCCGAAAATCCTGCCGAGCCGGTATTTCACTGTAAAAGAACGCTGCCGTCGCAGCAGAAAGTGAGGAAACGAAAGAAATCTATGAAGAAAGAAAATTCTGCTCCAACCATGAAGGATGTCGCCCGCGAAGCCGGCGTCGCCCTCGGCACCGTGTCCAAGGTCGTAAACGGCCTGCCCGTCGGGGATTCATACCGCATCCGCGTGGAGGAGGCGATCAAGAAGCTCCATTACCAGGTCAACAGCTATGCGCAGGGGCTGAAGGCAAACAAAACCTACACCGTCGCCCTTCTGCTTCCCAACACGCAGGAGCCCTTTTTCGCATCCCTCGCCTACCATATCAATCTCGCTCTTTTAAAGAGGAAATACCGGATGCTGCTCTGCTGCACCGATTTTGATTTAAGTCAGGAGCAGGAATATGTCACAATGGCGCAGCAGAACAAGGTGGACGGAATCATCGGCCTGACCTACAATCCCAATCTCGTCGTGGAGGAAAACACGCCCTTCGTGGCCATCGACCGCTCCATGGGTCCGAAAATCCCGTGTGTGGCAAGCGACAATTTCGCCGGCGGGCAGCTTGCAGCCGAAAAGCTGGCGGATTTCGGCTGCAGGCGGGTAGCCTTTCTGCGCATCGGCTCCTCGCTGAACAACGAGCCGAACAAGCGCAGAGCCGGCTTTGAGAACGGCTGCCTCTCCCGCGGGCTTTCCTGTGAAATGAAAATACTGAACGACGGGGAATCCTACGAGGAATTCGAAAAATTTCTCGCGGCTCATATCCGGGACGGAAGGCTTGCCTTTGACGGGATTTTCTGCGTGACGGACGGCCTTGCCCACTGCGTGATCAAAATGCTGCGCCGGCTCGATCAGAGAGTCCCGGAGGATGTCCAGGTAATCGGCTTTGACGGCATCCGCTATTTCGGCAGTGAGGAATATATTTGCTCCACCATCGTGCAGCCCGTACCGGATATTGCCGAAATGTGCGTCGAGCTTCTGCTGCAGGAAAATATGCCGTCAAAGCCGCCGCTGATCTGCCTGCCCGTCACTTACGGCGACGGCGGCACCACATTGAATGAATACCGGGAGGTGTGATTATGAAGAAAAAATGCCTTATGTTTCTGCTCTGCGCCGCGCTGCTTCTTTCCGGCTGCTCCCTGTTCTCCGCCGGGAGCGACACCGGAACGCTTACGATCGGCAGCAGTCTTACGATTGACAATACCGACAGCGGGCGGGTTCTGCTGAGCAATTCGAATGCTCTGGCGACCAACGGTCTGTACTATGTATCCTGGGGGCTCGGCGGGAAATCGCCCTACGAGGACGGCGAGGGCAATACATCCGAGCTGCACGACGCCCGGCTCCATCTTCTGCTCGGCGAATATCCGAGCAGCGAGGCGGCGCTGAGCAGCATGAATACCTGGCTCGATTCCGGAAGAGCCGAATATGAGGTTTTGCGCGAGGAAGAAACCGTCTGCAACAGTCAGACCTACACAATGCTTATCTATCGCTTCCGGGCAGAGGGCGGCCCGTACACAAACGGCGTCTCCCTGTTCGGTGTCTGCGGCAGCAGCGCCGTATGTATTGAACTCACCTGCCGCGATTCCTTCGCGGATGACCCGGAAGCCGCGCTGACCGATTTTCTGAATTGCTGCACCTGGCTTGCAGATTAGGAAAAGGAGGAACTATTATGGGTTTATTCTCTCAAAATTTTCTGAAGGGAGGAACCGGACACCGGCTGACAGGTCTTCCCCGCTACAGTGAGCTTCTCGACCGGGATCTCCGGCGCTTTCTCCTCGTAAATCTGCTGACGCTGGCGGGCTTGCTTCCGTTCCTGCTCGGCGTCCTGGCCGCCGTCCTCTCCTCGAGCATCCTTCTGCTCATTCCCGCCTGCATCCTGGGAGGCGCCATCGCCGGACCCGCGCTGTCGGGCATGTACGACGCAGTGCTGCGAAGCCTGCGCGACGCTCCCGGAAAATGTCTGGAGAACTATAAACGCGCCTGGAAACAGAACTGGCGGCAGTCCATCCTCCCCGGCATCCTGTTCTGTGTACTGCTCGGCTTTTACCTGTTCATGCTTATGATGTTCTGGCAGGCCCCGCAGCTTCCCGGCTTCGGCACGCTTGCGCTCTATCTCTGCTCCCTCGTGCTGTTTACCATGTTCTTTTCGCTGTACTGGCCGCAGCTGGTACTGTTTGAACAATCCGGGCGGCAGACCGCGAAAAACTGCCTGCTCTTTCTTCTGCGCTATTTCTGGAAAACGCTGGGCTGTTCGCTGCTTCAGGTTCTGTACTGGGGCGTTATCGTCCTGTTCCTCCCCTGGTCCGCCGTCCTGCTGCCTCTCACCGGGCTGTGGTTCATCCTGTTTACGGCGAACTTTCTCCTCTACGGCACATTGAATGAAGTCTTCCGCATCGAGGAGCAGATCGCGCAGGCCTTTCCCGAGCAGGCTGCCTTCTACGAGAGCGACGAGGAATGGCTGCGGCGGAAGCAGTCGGAGGGGAAGCAGACAGAAGGCCGGACAGACAAATAGCGGCTATTGCCCGCATGTCGCTGCAGGCGACTATCTTCCCATGCACGTTTACGCGCATTTGCGGATTCACGCGCATTTGCGGGCGTGCGCATAAAAAAAGAAAGCATGATGCTTTCTTTTTTTATGCTTTATTTAATTCGCAGCCAGTAGGGGAATCGAACCCCTGTTTTCGCCGTGAGAGGGCGACGTCTTAGC
>CAMWWR010000382.1 GCA_947178045.1 uncultured Clostridia bacterium | reverse complement strand
TCTCCGTTCCGAGGCTGCTCCACAGGACGAAATCCCCGATCTGTTGCCGGATTTCCATCCATTCCCGTAATTCTTCTATGTCCTGCCTCCGTTTTTTATTCTAAGGAAACGCTGATTAAATCACCGTTTCCCTATATTAACAGAGATCGGACTGCTTTGGTTCATAATTTCATTCATACGTTTGTCGTGATAAGCTCCCGTCCCGTGATCCTGCGGCAGCATTCCCGGTAGAGGCCGGCCGTGGCGTCCGCGACCTTTTGGGGAAGTGCAGGAGCGGGAGTCACGCCGTTCAGCCCGCGCTCCGTCAGCCAGTCGCGGACAAACTGCTTGTCATAGGATTTCGGGGATATCCCGGCCCGATAATCGTCCGCCGCCCAGAACCGGCTTGAATCCGGGGTGAAAATCTCGTCGCCAAGGACGAGAGCGCCGTTTTCATCGTATCCGAACTCGAATTTGGTATCGGCAACAATGATGCCCTTTTTCAGCGCCTGTGCAAAGCAGGCCCGGTAGAGCTGCAGGCTGACCGCGCAGATCCGGTCCGCCTCGGCGGCTCCGAGCTCCCTTCTCAGCCGCTCAAGGGGGACATATTCGTCATGTCCGGCGCTGTTCTTTGCGGAAGGGGTTACGACGGGCTCGGCAAGCTTCTCCGCAAGCCGGTAGCCTTCGCGCAGGCGCTGCCCGCAGAAGCTTTGGGACGCCTGATATTCCTTCCACATACTGCCGAACATATAGCCCCTGACAACGAATTCCCATGGCAGCATCCTCAGCTTTTTTACAAGAACCGTGCGCCGGTCAAACTGCGCGGGATTTTCGGAAAAATACGCGGGCATATCAGAAAGACGATCAGAAATGATGTGATTTGGGATAATATCCCTTGTATAATCGAACCAGTACAGTGATATGAGATTCAGGACGATGCCCTTATCCTTTATTGTGGAATTCAAAATAACGTCAAATGCAGAAATTCGGTCCGTTGTGACGATCACAAGCTCCTGATCGCTGATTTCATAGATCTCCCGGACCTTGCCGGAAATGAGTTTCTTCATTAAATTATACCTCCTATTCTGCCGCGCAGGCGGCGTATCCTGAGTATTATGGCTTTTGACTGTTACGCCTGGCCGGATCATGCTCCGTCCTGCCGGATGGCGTAGATTGTGTCCATGCAGTGCTGATGCGGGACGCCGCCGCTCATGCAGTCAAAAATCGTCTCGCTGCAGGAGGCAATGAGCCAGTCGGCATAGTAGGTAAAAAGCTCGCCGGAGATCCATTTGTACCGGAAAGCCTTTTTGTCCGAGGGGGAATTCAGAAACGGCTTTCGAACAAAGACATTGAGTGCGTGGAGCCCTCCCGGGCTGGTGTGGCTCTGATAATTTTCAAGAATTTCCGCGCGGAGCTTCGGCGGAATATAGTGCAGGGCGCCGGAGCAGAAAATAATGTCGAACTCGCTGTCAAGCCGGAAGTCCAGCATGTCCGCCTGAAAGAAATTTACCTCCACCCGCATTTGGTCCGCGAGCTGCCTGGCCTTCTCAAGCCCCGAGTGCGTCGCGTCATAAGCCGTCACATGATATCCGTTCCGCGCAAAGAATACGGCGTTCTTGCCCTCGCCGCAGGCGACGTCCAGCAGGCGGAGCGGGCGGGTAGGAGGGCAGAGCTTCATTATTTCATAGCACATTTTCGAGGGCTGGATCCCCCAGTAGTAGCCGTCGGTCTTATAGCGCTCCTCGTAGTCCGTGATCTTCCGCTGCTCGGCGGCATATCCGAGCAGCGAGTCGATGCTGCAATGAAGCGCGTTCGCCAAAAGCGGCAGCGCGGAAACGTCCGGCAGGGAATTGCCGGTCTCCCATTTTGAGACCGCCTGGAACGAGACATTTACAAGTCCGGCGAGCTCCTCCTGCGTAAGGCCCTGCTTTTTCCTCAGTGAATAAATATTTTTCCCGATCATATTGCTCATGAAGTCACCAACCTTTCAAGACAAGTATAGCACGGCGCTCAGGGGGCGAAAATAACCGCATCGTCGAATTGCAGCCAGATTTCAACCTGCAGTAGAAGAGGGGAGGCATGGAATACCTGCAATTCGTGCACGGACCGATGCAGTTGGTGCACAAATTTTGAATCGAGCTGCTCTGTATGGTATAATGTCTGGCACATTATACCATGCGAAGGGAGCTGGTGATTATGAACGCAAAGCGCAGAGGGGCGGAGGATGAATTGAACCGCAGCCGTTATTCGGTGCTCCGGAATGTCTGCTACTGCCTTAAAAACACTGCCCGGTGCTATTTTCCGCTGTTATGCTGGTGCGCTGCCGCAATATTGATCAATGTGGTGCTTCCCGTTTTATCCGCCTATCTGCCCAAAACGGTGATTGAAAGGATTACTGCAGGGGGCAGTCTGTCGGAATTGATCAATATCATTCTCGCTTTTACAGGCTGCACCGCCATATTGTCAGGAGCAAAAAAATTTTTGGCCAAATTGATTTATTTTCAAAAATTCAGAATGAACACCTTTTACCTCAGGTATGTGGCTCTCAAGGGTCTGACAACTGATTACATCAATCAGGAGAACGGAATATTCCGGAAGCTTCAGACTGAGAGCTTTTCCTGCTGCAACGGAAACTATTCCCCGCTCTCCAATATCTATGACGCCCTGATCGAGCTGTTCACAGGCATTTTGGGATTGTCGGTTTTCTGGGCAATTCTTGTCCGGCTGAATTGGGGGATTATCATTTTTCTGATTGCGGCAACGGTAATCAGCTATTTCCTTAATCAAAGGATCATTCGTTGGACCGCCGAAAACAATCGCGAAAGGATCGGTTATCAGCAGCGCATCGACTATATCAACAGC
>CAMWWR010000381.1 GCA_947178045.1 uncultured Clostridia bacterium | reverse complement strand
GGGCATCCGCCCGATTCTTGGCTGTGAGATCTACACCGCGCCGGGCTCGCGCTTTGACAAGGAGGGAACCGTCTCGGACGAGCGCTACCATCACCTCGTGCTGCTCGCGGAGAACAACACCGGCTATTCCAACCTGATGAAGATCGTATCCCGGGGTTTTACCGAGGGCTTTTATTACAAGCCGCGCGTCGACCACGAGATATTGCAGGAATATCACGAGGGGATTATTGCGCTTTCCGCCTGTCTGGCGGGGGAGGTGCCGAGCCTTCTGCGCCGGGGCTTTTACGAGGAAGCGAAAGAGGCGGCACTCACGCTCGCCGGTATTTTCGGAGAGGGCAACTTTTTCCTCGAGCTGCAGGATCACGGCATTCCGGAACAGAAGACCGTCAATCAGGGGCTCCTGCGCATGGCCGAGGAGACCGGCCTTCCCCTTGTGGCGACGAACGATATTCATTACACGCTCGCGGAGGACTGGCAGGCGCACGATATCCTGCTCTGCATCCAGACGCAGAAGAAGGTGACCGACGAAAACCGCATGCGCTATGAGGGCGGGCAGTATTATATCAAGTCGGAGGCCGAGATGGCGGCGCTGTTCCCGTATGCAATGCAGGCGCTGGAGAACACGCACCGCATTGCCGAGCGCTGCAATGTGGAGATCGAATTCGGGCATTACAAGCTGCCGAAATTTGATGTGCCGGACGGCTACACAGCGTGGGAGTACCTGCAGAAGCTCTGCCGCGAGGGACTTGCCCGGCGCTACCCGGACTCCTCCGACGAGCTGCGGGGGCGGCTGGAATACGAGATGAACACCATCCACGACATGGGCTTTGTGGACTACTTTCTCATTGTGTGGGACTTCATCCGCTATGCGAAGGAGCATGGGATCGCGGTGGGACCCGGGCGGGGGAGCGGCGCGGGCAGCATTGTCGCCTATTGCCTGGAAATCACGAATATCGACCCGATCAAATACAACCTTCTGTTCGAGCGCTTCCTGAATCCGGAGCGCCTGACCATGCCCGATATCGACATTGATTTCTGCTACGAGCGCAGGCAGGAGGTCATCGATTATGTCGTTGAAAAGTACGGAAAGGACCGCGTCGTGCAGATCGTCACCTTTGGTACAATGGCGGCGAGGGGCGTGCTGCGCGATGTCGGGCGGGCGCTGGATATGCCGTATGCGCAGTGCGACGCGATTGCGAAGATGGTGCCGAACGAGCTGAACATCACGCTGGATAAGGCGTTGAAAATGAATCCTGACCTGGCGGCGGCTTATCGCGGCGACGAGCAGGTCAAATACCTGATCGACATGTCAAAGCGCCTGGAGGGGCTGGCGCGTCATACCTCGATCCATGCGGCCGGTGTTGTAATCAGTAACGCCCCGGCCGACGATTATGTGCCGCTTTCCCGTTCGTCGGAGGAGACGATCACAACCCAGTTCACAATGACGACGCTGGAGGAGCTCGGTCTTCTCAAAATGGATTTCCTCGGCCTGCGCACGCTCACGGTGATTCAGGATGCCGTGCGTCTGATCCAGAAGGGGCTTGGCGCACGGGCAGCAGCGGGCGAGGCGCTGCCGGGCTTTTCCGGAGGAGTGCTCGATATTGACCGGATCGACTATGCCGACGCGGGGGTGTATGAGCTGCTTTCGTCCGGAAGGACGGAGGGAGTATTTCAGCTGGAAAGTGCCGGCATGAAAAACTTCATCAAGGAGCTGAAGCCGCAGAACATCGAGGATGTGATCGCGGGCATATCGCTGTACCGGCCGGGGCCGATGGACTTTATTCCGAAGTATATCAAGGGGAAAAATCATCCGGATTCCATCGAATACGAATGCGGGGAGCTTGAGCCGATTCTCCGGCCGACGCACGGCTGCATCGTCTATCAGGAGCAGGTCATGCAGATCGTGCGGGATCTGGCGGGCTACAGCTACGGGCGCAGTGATCTGGTGCGCCGCGCCATGTCGAAAAAGAAGGCGTCGGTGATGGAGAAGGAGCGGAGAAATTTTGTGTACGGCAGCGAGGAGGATCATGTGCCGGGCTGCATCGCCAAGGGGATCCCGGAGGAGGTCGCCAACCACATCTTCGACGAGATGACCGATTTCGCGAAATACGCGTTCAACAAGTCCCATGCGGCGGCTTACGCGGTGGTCGCCTATCAGACGGCGTTTTTGAAATACTACTACCCGGTCGAGTTCATGGCGGCGCTTATGACCTCAGTGATCGACAATCCGGGGAAGGTGGCGGAGTACATATTCAACTGCCGGCAGCTCGGCATCGGGATTCTGCCGCCGGATATCAATGTCGGAGAGGCGTCGTTCTCCGTGGACGACGGCGCGATCCGCTACGGGCTGACGGCGATCAAGGGGCTCGGCAGGCCGGTGATTGCCGAGCTGGTGAAGGAGCGCGAGGCGAACGGGCCGTACAGGAGCCTGAAGGATTTCATGGAGCGGCTTTCGAGCAGGGAGGTCAACAAGCGGACCGTCGAGAATCTGATCAAGTCCGGAGCGCTCGACAATGTGCCGGGAACACGCAAGCAGAAAATGTATGTCTACGCATCCGTGCTTGACCAGGTGGCCGAGCAGAAAAAGCAGTCCGTGAGCGGGCAGCTGACGCTGTTCGATATGTTTGCCCCGGAGGAAAAGCAGGCCTACGACAATGCCTTTCCGGAGGTCGGCGAATATACGAAGGAGGAGCTGCTGGCCTTTGAGAAGGAGGTCATGGGCGTCTATATCAGCGGGCATCCGCTTGAAGAGTACCTGGCGGCGATGAAGAAGAATGTCACGAAGGCAACGCGACGAGTTATGCTGGATGAGGAGGCCCGCGACGACATGGTTCAGGACGGCA
>CAMWWR010000380.1 GCA_947178045.1 uncultured Clostridia bacterium | reverse complement strand
TTCGTGGAAATGACCGTCGATTTCTGCCCCAGCAGCCGCTCGTTGACGCACAGGGAGAGCTGCGAGGAAATGAAGGCATTCGTCAGCTCCGTGCCGAGATCGTCGATAATCAGCAGATCACAGTCCAGAATGTAGGAAAACCGGTTCGCTGCCTCCTCATAGCCATGCTCGTCGTAGGCGGACGCGCGGTCGAACTTGTAGTGCTCCAGAATATCGAACAGCTGGAAGGCCGTCAGATAGATTACCGTATGGCCCGCGGCCAGCAGCTCCTTCGCGATGCAGTTGGACAAAAAGGTCTTTCCGACGCCGGTATTTCCGTAAATAAGCAGATTTTCGTGCGCATCGTCAAAATGCTCCACAAATTCCTTCGCGGTCGCCACAACCCGCCGGATATTGGCGAGAGGTGTCTGGTTCACCGTCTCGTCCACAAAGCTGTCCGAATAATATTGATACGAAAAATTCTCAAAATTTTCCTCCTCAACCGCGCGGCGCACATTGGACTGGGCATAGAGGATATCCACCACCGCCTGCCGGAAGCAATGGCATTTCTCATTGCCGATAAAGCCTGTGTCCTGACAGTCGGGACAGAAATAGCAGGGCTCCAGATAATCGGCGGGATAACCGTGCTCCTGCAGGATAGCGGTTTTTCTGTCCGAGAGCTCCGCATTTCTCGCCCGCAGCCCCTCCAGCGCGCCGGCATCCCCGCGGAGAGACCGCTTTGCGCATTCCACCGAACCGCGGGAAATTTCCCGGTCGATCTCCGAGAGCTCCGGCAGCTGCTCATACAAAAGCTTCCGGCGCTCCTCCAGCCTGCGGTGGCTTTCCAGGCGGCGGGCATCATACTGGCGGATTATGGAATTGTATTGATAATTTTTCAGCGGCATGACGCACTCCTTTTATCTGCTGCCCAAAAGCTGCTGCTCCATCGCGGAATAGTCGGAGGAACTGTACTTTCGCTGAGGAAACGCATTGAAACGATTGTTCGCGGCGGCGGACGCTGCTGCCTGCCTGCTGTCCTTCTCCTGCCGCCCTGCCTCCCTGCGGGCGTTCTGCTTTGCAAACTCGGCATCGAGAACGGCAATGTCCTCCTTTTTATGCACTCCCGCCGCGTGCCAGCGCTCGAGAATCCGGTCCGCATATTTGAAATCCGGCTTTGCCACAGCGAGGATCGTGCGGTTGCAGGCCTCCTCGATCACGGCGGCGTCAAAACCGTAAACGCCGGTCCAGCGGTGAATGTACTGCAGCTCGATGCTGCCGGGAGCCCGGTTCAGCCCGAAGGCACGGTTGACAATACTGTAGCTGTTGCTGTAAACCGCCGTCTCCGTCTTTGCCTTCTCGACGGTGTCTATGCCGCTCTCGGCCCATGCGATGGCAACGGACTCTATGTAAGATAAACTGGTCTTGTTTTTGGAGGCGCAGTATTCGTAAAGGTAAACAATCAGATCGGCCGGGAAGCCGACGGTCTCATACAGGTACAAAACAAAATTGAGATCGCTGCCCCTGAGAAGCCGGGCCGTCACCCGCTGAAGCTCCGTGAGCATCCGCTTCACCTCGTCGAGCGAAGTAAGCACCTCGATCTGCGCCTCGGAATAATCCGGCTTTTCAGGAAGCCTGCGCTTTGCGGAAATACCGGAGCCTTCACGGCGAACCGTTCCCGGCGCGCCGGACGGCTGCTGTGCGGAATTCCCGGCCTCCCCCAGGGCGTCGCAGGCTCTCCGCGCGGGAGCCCCTGCCGTATCCGATGCATCGTAAGGCCGCTGTGCAGATTTTCCGTCCGATGCTGCATCCGCCGTCCCTGCGCTGAATGCTACGCCGGAGTTCTCCTCCGTATCCGGGACGGGCTCCAGAAAAACGACGCCCGTGATCTCGGCGCTGCCGTCCCGCTCGAGCCGCATCAGCTTCTGAGCCTCCCAGTATTTCAGCGCGCGCTCGATATCCTTCTCGGTCTCGTCCAGAAAATCGGCGACCGCGGCGAGTGTGCTGTCCGTGCGTGCGGAGGCAAGCAGGCGGAGCAGGCAGAGATAGACCTTGACGTACGTCCCGTTCGCCCGGGGCATATAGCGGTCGATAAACACATTCGATATCATCGTATATTCTGTTTTGGGCGTGCTGCTCAGCGTCAGTCTGGACATGTGCTCCCTCCCTTCTCTGCGGTCTCCGGCAAAACGGGGCCGATCCAAAATCGGAATGCAGCGGTTCATTCCCTGAGGAATGTCCGTCTGCGCTCCCGCGTCACGCCTAGAGTATAGCACAAGTTTGGCAGAAAGAAAATAGGCGGATTTGTCCGGCTCGGTCCGTGTATAAATTCGTGGATAATGTGGATAATGTGGAAAAGCATAAACATTCTATAACGATAGTAAGCGTTTTTGCTCGAAAAGCCGTGAAAAATGCGACCTCGCAAAATTTTTGTCTACTTTTGTAGAAAGGGCTCAAAAATAAAAAGAATCCACAACCCTGTTCATCATTCCGATGTTGATAAGGTTGTGGATAACGTGGATAACTATTTCTTCACGAGCGCTTCCCCGACTTTTACAATGTCTCCGGCCCCCATAGTTATCAACAGGTCGCCGTTGGTACAATTTGATAACAAAAAATTTTCGATTTCGTCAAAGCTCGGGAAATAAAAGACCTCTTTTCCTAATTTTTTCAATTTTACAACAAGATCGCGGGAAGAAATATCGCCGGGATCCTCCTCGCGGGACGGATAAATGTCCGCAAGCACGACCCGGTCCGCAAGCGAAAGCGCGTCCGCTAATTCTTCAAGCAGCAGCTTTGTGCGCGAAAAGGTGTGGGGCTGGAACACACACCATATCCTCTTGTGTGGATAATTTTTCGCCGCCTCCAACG
>CAMWWR010000379.1 GCA_947178045.1 uncultured Clostridia bacterium | reverse complement strand
GATGTGAACAATGAGTTTTTCAGGGAAACCTTTGAGGGGGTCGTGCGCAGAATTCTGACTGCGGAATCGAAATCTGCGCTTTCGAGGCCGGCGCTTTTTATGTTCAACAATGTACAGTACAATGACGGCGTGAACGCGGAGGAGGTACATAACGAGATCGGGCGGGCCTATCATTTGCCGATCGTCACGATGAAGGCCTCCATCTATGAGGAGATTGCCGCAGGAAGGCTGAAGGCCGATGAGATCACGCCGGATAACCTGCACCCGAACGACAGGGGGCATAAAATGGTGGCGGATGTGATCTGCAATCTTCTGGAAAAGATTTTCTGCGCGGTTTCGGGCAGCGCTTTGGATGGAAAAGAGTCCCCGGTCGTTATTGACGACAGGGAAAGCGGAGCGGGGCATTTTGTGCTTCGCACCGGAAATGAAGACACGCTTTCCACGGGAATCCCGCGTTCACCGGAAATCACGTCTTTACGGAATGTTCCGTTCTCGCAGGATATTTACGAGATGCCGGAACAGCCTGTGACAAAAAATCGTTTCGAGAATTCCGTGCGCTACCAGAATCCGGATTTCGCGGATGGGAGTCCGGCGGGCATGCAGCTGAAGGCAAGCGGTTTCACGGCGGATCACAGGCCGCAGGAGTACGGCGTGGCCGATGTGTTCAAAAACGGCTGGTCGGCGATGGAGGAGGGGAGCTTCCTCGAGACAACGGTGGAGGCGTCGAATATTTCGGTGCAGTTCCGGCGCACAATCAAAAAGCCTGCGCCGGTTGCGCGGGCGGTCGTGGACGGGGACGAGGCGAACGCGGTTCTGCTCGACGCGAATTTTGACGAGACCTGGGGGGACTGCTGCTATCTGAAGGATATTGCGATGGGGCTTCCCTTCGGAAAGCATACGCTCCGCATCACGATCGTGCAGAAGCCGGAGCAGCCGGAAAATGACTTCTATCTGATATCGATTCTGTGCGCGTAAGTGTGGAAAAGCGGAAAACAGAACCGATTCTGTGAGAGTGCGGAAAAGCAGAAAAACGAAAAACAAATGGCCGGTGACAGGCGGGGAGGGAACAGCGATGGATATGGGAAAGCGCGCCAGGGAGCATCTGTGCACAAAAATACTTCCGTTCTGGAAGAAGTTGAAGGATGACGAGTACGGCGGTTTTTACGGGTACATGGATTTTGATCTTGGAGTTGACAGGCGGGCGGTCAAGGGCTGTATTCTGAACAGCCGGATTCTCTGGTTCTTTTCAAACGCGGCGGTGGCGCTGCACGATGATTCCCTGCTGGATTACGCGGAGCATGCCTGGCGCTTTATGACGGAGCACTGCTTTGACCGGGAGCACGGCGGCATTTACTGGTCGCTGAATTATGACGGCACGCCGGCGGACACAACAAAGCACACCTACAATCAGGCGTTCGCCGTGTATGCGCTCGCCTCGTACTACGCAGCGTCCGGGCGGAGGGAAGCGCTGGAGCAGGCGTACGGGCTGATGGATGTCATCGAGACCCGCTGTACGGACGAGATCGGTTATCTGGAGGCGTTCGACAGACAGTTCCGGCCGGTCGAGAACGATAAGCTGTCGGAGAACGGCGTGGTCGCCGAGAAAACAATGAATACTCTGCTGCATGTGTTCGAGGCCTACACGGAGCTGTGCCGTGTCTCGGACTGCCCGCGTGCGGCAAAGCGGCTGGAATTCATGATGGAAACAATCGCCGGAAAAATTTACAATCCGCAGCTGCGCCGGCAGGAGGTCTTTTTTGACCGCGAGCTGAACAGCATCCTCGATCTGCATTCCTACGGGCACGATATCGAGACGGCCTGGCTGGTGGACCGGGGGCTCGAGGTGCTCGGAAACGACGCCATGACGGCGAAGCTTTCCCCGGTTACGCAGGCGCTGACCGCTCGCATCTACGAGCGCGCGTACACCGGGCATTCCCTGCTCAACGAGTGCGAGCGGGGCGTGGACAATACCTCACGGATCTGGTGGGTGCAGGCGGAGGCCGTAATCGGTTTCTACAACGGATGGCAGAAAACGCCGGAGCACACCGAATATCTTGCGGCCAGCGAGGATATTTTCAATTATATTATGGAGAAGCTGGTCGATTCCCGCGAGGGCTCCGAGTGGTACTGGGAGCTCGATGAGAACGGGGAGCCGACGAGCCGCAAGCCGATCGTGGAGCCGTGGAAATGCCCGTACCACAACGGCAGAATGTGCATGGAGCTGATGAGGCGCTCCGCGGAGAGATAGCGGACAGGGCAGGCGGGACGGAGGCGTCAGGCGGGCAGAGAGGGACGTTCAGGCGGGCAGAGCAGGACGCTGAGCCGGGCAGAAGATGCATCGCTTTGAGCCAAATACATCACATATATGGGGCGGACGGCCGCGCGGGCGCGGTCCAGAAAAGCAGAGAAAACAGGAGACGAGAAAGCCGAAGGGAGGCCGATTATGCACAAGCAATATTATGTTGAGAAAGCAAAATATGAAAGAATCGTAGATCGCCCGAACAAGAAAACAATAGACTACAACGGGATCTACGACCGCTACAAATTTCCGGTGCTGACGCGGGAGCACATTCCGGTATTCTGGAGATACGATCTGGACGAGAGGACAAACCCGTATTTCATCGAACGGCTGGGCGTCAATGCGGTATTCAATTCCGGCGCGATCGAGCTGGCCGGAAGATATTATCTGGTGGCGCGCGTGGAGGGCGCGGACCGGAAATCGTTCTTTGCGGTCGCGGAGAGCGAGAGCCCGGTTTCCGGCTTCCGGTTCTGGGATTATCCGGTGAGGCTGCCGGATACCTGTCCGGAGGAGACGAATGTGTACGACATGCGCCTCACGAGGCACGAG
>CAMWWR010000378.1 GCA_947178045.1 uncultured Clostridia bacterium | reverse complement strand
GGTGAGGACAGCTGTTTTCCCTCGATGGCAAGCGCGATAACATAGTCGTCCTCTCGGATGTTTTTCAGAATACGCCCTCCCTCTCTGTTCCTGATCTGCTCCTCCTCCGCCCGGCTTGCCCCATCCGGCGTCTTTTCATCTGCAACCTCCGCGATCTCGAGGCGACAGTAGCGGCCCAGCCGCTTCCCATACTCGGCGGATGCGTCGGTAAAATATTTTTCCTTCAGCCTGCCCACACACACAATGGTAATCCGAAGCATTTCGCCCTCCTTTGTTTTCCGACCGCTCCGGCGTCGAAAAATGGTTGAATCTGTCAAAAGTAAATTGTTCACAAACTGTTTTTTCTCTCTTCATAATTTGCTCATATTTTCAGTCTATACTAAAGCCAGAGAACAGAAAAAAGCAATTTTCTTTTTTTCATACTCTCCTCCTCCCTTATATATTTATAGTAAAAACCTTAGCCGACGGCTAAGGTTTTTTGCTTCGTCCGAAATCATGCACAGCAATCAACAGGCTCTGCATCCAAGACAGTATTGCCCCGGGACAGCCAGACCCGTCCCGCACGGAATCTTAAGGAAACGCTGATTAAAGCGTTTCCCGCGCCGAATCTGCGCCGCGAAGCGGCATATTCCTTTGCAAATCCGTAAGCCTCTTTCAGAGGCTTTGCATCCCGCTAGAGGTTTTAAGGAAACGGTAATTAATCAGCACTTCTTTAAACTTAAGCCATCTCCTCGCTCGAACCAGCTGCACGCAAATCAGCCCGCACGAAGCAGCTCAAACCGACCTGCGCTAAATCAATGGTCTGTCTGCTCCTCTTCCCCGGCCTGCCCCGCTTCTCCTTCCTCGTCCGACTGCGGCAGCTTCGTTACTTTAACGCGCAGAATCATTTTGTCATGAATCTCGACCGCTTCAAAATGGAAGCCCTCATAATCCGCCTCAAATTTCTCATCGTCCTGCGGAATATGGTCCAGAATGGAGACAAGCAGCCCATTCAACGTATCGAACGCCTCTCCGTCGGCCTCGCGGATATGAATGCCCGTCCCGTCCGCCAGCTCGTCCAGCGATATCTCTCCGCTGACAATAAAGCTGTCCTCGCCGCTCTGGCTGATCAGCTCCTCCTCCTCGTCATATTCGTCCTGAATATCACCGACGATCTCCTCCAGAATGTCCTCCATCGTCACAATACCCGATGTCTGTCCGTACTCGTCCGCTACGATCGCGATATGTATTTTCTTTGTCTGCATATCATGGAACAGAACGTCAAGGCTCTGTGTATCGGGCACGAAATAAGGCTCTCTCGCCGCCTCCACAAGCGGCCGCTCCCTCCTCTGCGGATCGCGGTACCATGCCATCACATCCTTCAAATGCAGCACGCCGACAATGTCATCCACATTTTCGCCGTAGAGGGGAAAACGCGAAAAGCTCTCGTCCAGCATAAAATTCAGCGCTTCCTCGATGGACATATCCGATTTGATCGCCACGAGCTTTGTCCGGTGCGTCATCACATCCTTTGCTTCCTTCTCGTCGAACTCGATGATATTGGAGATCATCTCGGCCTCGTTCGCCTCCAGCACGCCCTGCTCGTGCCCCTCGTTCACCATGGAGATGATTTCCTCCTCCGTCACGTTGTCCTCGTTCGCCGCCTTGCGGAAGCCGACAAGCCAGAGCAGGAAATTGGAATTCTTCTCGAGCAGGAACACAAACGGCGAAAGCAGACGATACAGCACCATGATCACCGGAGCCATCCTGTATGCCGTCCGCTCCCCGATTCGCTTCGCCACCTTCTTCGGAATCAAAATGCCGAACAGCACCATCAGATATAAAAGAAAAATGGTCACGGCCGCCATCAGAAGCGTCATCGGAAGTGCCGACAGCTCCTCCTCCCCCGCCAGCTGTCTGCGCAGCAGTGTCTGCACGGCCCGATAGAGTGTAAAGGAATACAGCATTCCGGCCAGAAGGCTGGCGGCCGTCACCGTAATCTCGATGACGTTGCGGTAGTAATGCGGCGTATCCAGCAGTTTCTTCAGCCGGACCGCTTTTGCATCGCCCTGTGCCGCGCGGTGCTCCACCCCGCTCTCGCTGACATTTCCAAACGCTTCCTCCGCCGCTGCGACCAGCGCATTGACTATCAGCAGCAACAGCAATACTATCAGCCCGCTCCAGGGATGACCGTCCATAAATTTTCTTCTCCTTCCACATTTCCGCCGCCCGTGCGGCTTCCGTTTCCCATCCCGGCCTATGTATCAAGCGCAAAGCTGATGCAAAGTGCATGATCAATCCGTTGCAGGATATCCTGGTCCAGGTGGCATACCTTCTCTTTCAGTCTCGATTTGTCGATCGTCCGCACCTGCTCCAGCAGAATAACGGAATCCTTTACCACGCCGTATTTTTCGGCGGCAATCTCGACATGTGTCGGCAGCTTCGCCTTATTCATCCTCGACGTAATAGCCGCTACGATCACGGTAGGGCTGTGCTTGTTGCCGGTATCATTCTGCACAATGAGCACCGGGCGGACACCGCCCTGCTCCGAGCCGACGACCGGTCTCAGATCCGCATAATAAATATCGCCTCTTTTTATAATCACAATAACTCACTCTCCGTCCGCTGACTTTGCCTGTATTATTTACCATTTTCTCTTTCTCTATACCTTGGGCGGTAAATTTCCCTGAAGTTATGTGATTTGATATTTTTTTCGCGTTCCTTCCATGCCGGAATTTCCGGCCTTGCTTCCGCTGCGCGGTTTCTCACTGGCAATTTTCAGTTTCCTGCCGCCATATAGCTCTCACCGGCAGTTTTCGGTTTCCTGCCGCCATATAGCTCTCACCGGCAGTTTTCGGTTTCCTGCCGCCATAT
>CAMWWR010000377.1 GCA_947178045.1 uncultured Clostridia bacterium | reverse complement strand
GAGTGGGAGCGTGTCGCGGAAGAAGTGGCCGGGCTGGGGCTTTCCTTTCCGGTTTTTCATGTGGAGAAGCGCATCGGAACAGCCGTCAGCCGCAATGAGGAGGGTGATCTGGCCGAGGCGGCCCGGCTGTTCGAAATTAACTGCTGTGTCGCGGAGCGCATCGGAGCGAAGAAGCTCGTGTTCCATCTGTGGGACGGGGAGCCGTCGGACCGTGACATCCGCAACAATATCGAACAGTATGCCGTGCTGAACGAAACGGCGAAGCGGCACGGTCTGCTGCTGACGGTTGAAAATGTGGTGTGCAACCGGGAAAATCCGCTGAAGCATCTGACTGAGCTACATGAGGCTTACCCGGATATCGCGTTCACGTTCGATGTGAGATTCGCGAAATTTCACGATGAGCTGGAGCTTGCCTGCACGGATGAATACCGCTGGCTGTGGGACGGCGCGGTCCGCCACATACACATCGGCGATTATATTGGCGGCTACATGAACTGGGGCGGGCTGCGGTGCCTGCATCCGGGCGAGGGCGTGATCGATTTCAAAGCATTTTTTGCGCATTTGAAGCGCGTCGGCTATCCGGAAAGCGTGACGCTGGAATCCACCTCCGTACTGGAGGACGGCTCAATTGATATGGAACGGCTGGGCCGCAGCCTCGGAAGCCTGAGAGCGTGGCTGAAGGAGTGATACCGACATCCGGCGCTTGTACTTGTCCCGTGCCGGAATCAATGCTATAATCAGGGAAACAAAAAGGGGCTTCAGCCGTCAGGGAGGATCATTATGGAGGATCAGATTTTCATATCGGAGCGCGTGACGCGCATAATAGAAGAGCACAGGCCGGAGGGCAGCTTTGCGGCGCAGACGCTGGATTTTGTGAGAAAGGTTCTGGAGCCCGAGTCAGTCGGCACGGTCTGCAGGACGGGCAGGGAGCTCAAGCGATACGATATGCAGTACCGTTATGACCATTCGCTGCGCGTGGCCGCGATCGGCAGAAGGATTGCCCGGGAGGAGGGGCTGCCGGAGGAGCCGCTTGTGATAGGGTGCCTGCTGCATGATGTCGGCTACCCGGAATGCGCCAGCTTTGAGGAGCTGAACCGGCATTCGGAGCTCGGCGCGGAGATCGCACGGCGTTTTTTCGAGCGGATCGGCTATGATGCGGAGCTGTCGCGCAGTATATGCAAGGCAATATTGATTCACGATAAGGAGCCGTACGCGGATGAGGATGCGACGGTGTTCGAGAGAAGCGTGCGTGACGCGGACGATATCGACCGGTCGGACGCGATGCGGCTCTGTATCCGGGGCTATCACGATATCGGCGAATGCGCGGCATGGGAAACGCGGGATATCTGCAGAAAGCGTCTGGAGCAGCTCGCTGGAGAAAAAGACCGGCTCTGCGCTACCGGGGCCGCGAAACGGCTGTGGCTGGAAAATCTGCAGCTGCAGGAGAGCTTTTACCGCAAGCTGCTCGTGCAGATGGGGCTGACGGAGGAGCTTGAGGATTTCGGGAGCAAGAATTAGGAAAACGCGGATGAAAGCGTTTTCAGTACCGGATTTGCGCCGCACAGCAGCATTTTCAGCAGGGCGGACGAATGCTTTGCCGAAGCGCCATAAGGTCGAAGAAGGTATTGTCCAGGGAGGGAGCGGAATGAAAAAATGGGAAGGGCCGGCAGTTCCGGAGGAGGATATGACGGCGGAGCAGAGAGAGGAAGCTGTCCGCCGGGCGCGGGAGCAACGGGAGCGGGAGTACGAATGGGGCAGGAAGGTTTTTACCGGGATGCTGATCTTTTTTGTGGCGTCGGAAATCCTGTCCATCATTCTGGGGATGTTCGCTTTCTCCAGTGCGGCGGCGCTGAGCAGTTATATGATCAGCGGCGGTGTGAGCATTATTCTCGTGCTGGTGCTCACCTATTATCTTTACCATGGAAGAACGGGAGCCCGGATTATTTTCGGCATTCTGCTCGTGTACAATATTCTTATGCGGATAAACCAGCTGACGGTCGTGGCGGATCGTGCGATGCTGGTGATGGGGTTCCTGAATATTGCGATATCCCTGATATATCTTTATATTGTTTTCGGGTATCAGCCGGTGCGTGAATTTTTGTACGGGCAGTCGGCGGAATGAGCGGGATCGTGGGCAGCAGGCTGCTTGGTGTCCGCGCTGCCCGCCGTCGGCAGGAGGAATTGAAATGGCAGAAAAGAGAAGAGGGCGGCGCATGGCGCTGCTTTTCCTTGCCATATTTGTGGCGCTGGATATTGCGCTGGCAGCGAAGCTGTTGTCGAGGGAAAAGCCCCGGGAGGATATCGGTGAGCCGCCGGAAAACGGAAACGCTTCCGCGGACGAAGAAGCCGAGGGCACACAGGGCGGCGGAAGCACAACCGCAGGAGGAGAAGCCGGGGACAAGCCGGGTGGCGGAAGCACATCTGCAGACGGAGAAGCAGAAGGTGTTCCAGGCGGTGAAAGCGCATCTGCAGACGAAGAAACAGAGGACATGACGGGTAGCGGAAGCGCAACCGCCCCTTCTGATCCACAGCATTCCCGGGAGGAGAGGGCAGGACAGCTTCTTGCGGGAATGACGCTGGAGCAGAAGGCCGCGCAGCTTTTTATGATTACGCCAGAGGCGCTGACCGGCTATTCTAGGGTGACGGAGGCGGGTGAGGTCACGCGGAACTGCCTGGAGCAATATCCGGTCGGCGGTATTATTTATATGGCGGATAATCTGGTCAATCCGGAGCAGACACGCAAAATGCTTGCCAATATGTCGAAATACAGCCGGGAGCTTCTGGGATTCCCCATTTTTCTCGCGGTGGACGAGGAGGGCGGAACCGTAGCGCGTGTGGCGCGCAATGAAGCGTTCGGCGTTGAAA
>CAMWWR010000376.1 GCA_947178045.1 uncultured Clostridia bacterium | reverse complement strand
GATAAGGGAGTGTCTCTAATTTCTCAATATCAGCAGCTTCCAGACCCAGTTCGTTTAACATAGCCGTAACGATACGAGTTCCGTTCTGTCCCTTTGGAGATCCCATTTCAGCACCAGCTACACCACTCATAACGATACCTTTGTGGAATAAGCCGTCAGCTGCAGGCATCTGCATCAGAGAAGTTACTTTCATACCGCCGCCGGACTGACCGAAAATCGTGACATTTTCCGGATCGCCGCCAAACGCCGCCATATTCCGGATGACCCACTCGATGCCGGCACGCTGATCCAGATTCCCGAAGTTTGCCGGCGCATCCGGCTGCTCCTTCGTCAGCTCCGGGTGCGCAAGGAAGCCGAACACGTTCAGCCGGTAATTGACGGTGACCACGATGACGCCCCGTCTCGCAAGCCTCTCGCCGTCAAACTCCATCTCCGCCGTGTAGCCCCACTGCAGGCCACCGCCGAAAAACCAGACAAGCACGGGCAGCTTCTCATCCTCCTTTTTGGCCCCCGTCCAGACATTCAGATAAAGGCAGTCCTCATTCATCGGAATTTCCGGATCGACATGCCACTCACGGCAGTAGATATTGTCACCGATTCCCGGCGTGTCCTGCACCGAGATCGGCGCAAACCGGTATGCGTTGCGCACACCGCTCCAATTCTCGCACGGCTGCGGCGCGCGCCAGCGATTTTTTCCGACCGGGGGCGCTGCGAAGGGAATCCCTCTGAATGCCGTGATTCTGGGATCTGCCGCCGGCAGTCCCCGCACGATTCCGTTTTCTGTTTTTGCTGTCCTTATCATAATCGGTTTCCCCCTCTATTCTTTTCTGATCCCGGCTCCCGCTCCGTGGAAGCGCCGGTTAAGGAAGCGCTGATTAAATCATCGCTTCCTCAGAGCCTCCGGCGGGATGCAAAGCCTCTTTCAGAGGCTTACGGATTTGCAAAGGAATCTGCCGCTTCGCGGCGCAAATCCGGCGCTGGAAACGCTTTAATCAGCGTTTCCTTAAATCACTGTTTCCTTAAACGGTAAAAATCCGGATATTCTGGTCAATAGTATCGGAGAGCTGCGCAAGCTGGTTCGCCGCCTCGGCCACATCCTGCACCATCGTATTGACCATCCCGATGGAAGCCAGGGATTCTTCTGTGCCGGCCGCGTTCTCCTGTGCGATGGCCGTCAGGCTCTGAACTGCGTCCACGACCCCTTCCCGCTCCGAATCCGTGTTGGTGATCGAGCTGCTGATCCCGGAAATTCCGTTCTTTGTTATTTCGATATCCCGGTTTACCTCGTTGAACCGATCCTCGGTCATGGTCAGATGCCCGCTCTGCTGCTCCATAATCTCCCTCACATCGTCCATTACCTTCACCGCCTCCGAGGATTCCTCCAGCAGCGAGATAATGATATTATCGATGAACTGCGCGGAGCTGTTCGACTGCTCGGCAAGCTTCTTGATCTGGTCTGCGACGACGGCAAAGCCCCTTCCCTGATCCCCTGCGCGCGCCGCCTCGATGGACGCGTTCAGCGAGAGAAGGTTTGTTTCCTCGGCAATGCTCGTGATCAGCTCCGCGGCATCCTTGATCTTGAGCACCGACTCGTTTGTGGAAATCGTCTGCTCGTTGATTTTCTCGATCGCCGCTCTCGCCCGGCGGTTGATCTCCACCAGCGTCTGCAGGGTCCCGAGCGCCTGATTGCCAGAAATACTGATCCTTGCCGCGACAGCGTCCAGCTCCGTCGACCGGCTCTTCGCCTCCTTGATCTGATCGCCGATGCGCACGACGCTCTCGGATGCCTTCTCCGTCTCGGACGCCTGGCTCAGGGCACCGGACGAAATCTCCTGGATCGCGCTCTCCACACTCCGCAGCGTATTGGAGGTTGAATTGGAATTATCACTCATCTCCCTTGAGGTTCTCTGCAGCTCGCCGCTCTGCTCCCGGAGCTTAAGCAGCACTGTGTGGATCGAATCGACGAGCGCTTTTGTCGCTCCGGCGATCATGCCGACCTCGTCCCCTCTGCCGATAAATATCCCAAGCTTCTCCTTTTTCGTAAAATCAAGCTTTCCAAGCTCCTGAATGATTTCTGCTTCCCTGTGGATATCCTTCGCCAGCGCAGCCACACATACCCATACGACAGCGGATACCACAACAAGCACAAGCAGGCTGAGCAGGACGACCATCCCCAGCAGACGGCTGATCGGCGCAAACGCATCGGCGCGGTCCGTGAGCACCACAAACACCCAGTCTCTGTCCTCCATATAATGCATGACGGAGATCATCTCCCGCCCGCTTTCCGTATCCTTAAATTCATAGGAAGACGCGCCTTTCGCACCCTTTGCCCGCCGCAGTATTTCAAGGTGGTCCTCATCTTCGATCGCCGTCCCGATCAGCTCATCCTGCGGGCAAAAAATGTACAGGCCCGCCGCGGCGTCAAGCAGCATATATTGGTTGCCGGACGTCTCGCCGTACAGCTCGTTCAGATTGTCGCGCAGCCCCGACGCGTAGATCGCCGCCCCCACATAGCCTACCGGAACGCCGTCGGCGTTCTTCACCGGATAACACAGTGAGATAACCTGCAGCCCCGACGCCTGGGACGCCATAATTCCCGCATTGTGCATCCCTCTGGAAAGTCCCGCCTGCAGCTGAGCAAGACTCTCACCCTGGCGCAGCGTCACGCCGATCATATGCTGCGCACGGGAGGCAACAACCGTCGAATTCCAGTCGCTGGCATAAATATTCTCGAGGTTTTCTCCGACGGCAGCATACCTTTCCGTATATTCCTGAAGCTCCCTGGCAGCAGTCTCGCTCCCCGGATTTTCAAATAACCTCAAAAGCTCCGACGCCTGTGCATAATCAACCAGGTAGGCCTCAGACTGGTTCACAT
>CAMWWR010000375.1 GCA_947178045.1 uncultured Clostridia bacterium | reverse complement strand
CCGCATATCCCTGCCGGCAAAAGGATGCTGATCACCGTCCATAACGGGCTGGCTGTCGGTGATGAGGTCATCCTTCTGCGGCAGCAGGGAGGGCAAAAATATATTGTGTGGGACAAGATCGGATGATACCTTCGGTTGCCGGATTCCTCGCACAGAATTTCGAAACAGAAGAACAGCCAACCCATACCTACCGGATGGAACTGCAGACGGGCCGGATTCGCGGCTGCACGGATGAGATGGAGGCGATGAAACAGGCGGTCTGCAAGATTCTCCTGACGGAACGCTTCCAGTATGCCATGTACAGCGGGGATTACGGAATTGAGACGCTTGATCTGTACGGTCTGCCTGCCTCATACGTTTGCCCGGAGCTGGAGCGCAGAATCACCGAAGCGCTGCTTTGGGACACGCGGATTCAGAGCGTTGCGGACTTTGAGTTTGATATCCCGCAAAAGGGCGTTATCCATGTTGCCTTTACGGTACATACCGTGTTCGGGGCTTTCCGGGCCGAAAGAGAGGTGAATTTTTAATGTTTGAAGATATGTCATACAAGGGGCTGCTGGAACGGATGCTTGCCCGTGTCCCGGAAACATTGGACAAGAGGGAGGGTTCTATCCTTTACGATGCCCTCGCACCCGCAGCAATGGAGCTGCAGCTGATGTACCTTAACCTGGAAAGCATCCTCCGGGAGCTGTTCGCGGACACGGCATCCCGGGAATATCTCATCCGCAGAGCCGCGGAGCGCGGGATTGCCCCATTGCCCGCTGCATACGCCGTCCTGAAAGGAAAATTTGCGCCCGCGTCGGTGGAAATACCGGCAGGGGCAAGGTTCAGCTGTGGAGAGTATGATTATTCCGTATTGGAGAAGATTGCGGACGGTGAGTACAGGCTGAGATGTGAAACGGTGGGCAATGCGGGCAACACGGTATTCGGAACACTGATCCCCATCGATTATATTGCAGGGCTGGAACGCTGCGAACTGACGGAGCTGCTCATCCCGGGGCAGGACGAGGAGGAGACCGAGCACTTGCGGAAACGCTACTTTGACAGCTTAAAGTCCCAGGCTTATGGCGGAAATATTGCGGACTACAGGGAAAAGACCGCGGCGATTCAGGGGGTGGGCGGCGTAAAGGTGTATCCGGCCTGGGAGGGCGGCGGAACGGTAAAGCTGGTAGTAATCAGCTCGGAATATCAGGTGCCTTCGGACGATCTGGTGCAGTTTATACAGGAGGAGATCGACCCGCCTGCAGACAGCGGGAAGGGCTACGGCATTGCACCGATCGGGCATCATGTGACCGTTGTGCCGGTAAGCGGAGCGAGTATCGATCTGGAATTTCAGCTTGTCTATCAGACAGAATGCAGCTTCGCCGGCATGAAGGAAGCCGTGGAAGACGCTGTGGATGCTTACTTCCATGAGCTGAATCAGGCGTGGGCGGACAGTGAGCGTCTTGTTATCCGGATATCCCGATTGGAAAGCCGGATACTGGAAATCGAGGGAATTTTGGACATCACAGAGACAAAGCTGAACGGGAGTCCGCAGAATGTGATTCTCGGAGAGAATGAGATCGCCATAAGGGGGAATGTCAGTGAAGCAGGAGATTGAGCTGATCCAGTATCTGCCGGAATTCCTACAGGAGATCACGGAATATCAGCAGCTGTTCGCGACGGAAAACCCGGAATTCGCGCTGCTGTACGAAATGGCAGAGGCCATGCTGAATAACGGATTTATCCGAACGGCCGATCTGCAGGGGCTGAAACGCTGGGAAAAGCTGCTCGGAATCCCGGCGGCAGGGCAGGATATGGACGGGCGTCGGGCTGCGGTTCTTGGAAAGTGGAACCGCAGCCTGCCGTATACCATGACCCGGCTTTATGAGTATCTGGATATCCTGGCAGCAAGGACGGAATACCATATCCTGCTTTTTCCGGAGGATTACCGGCTGGAGCTGATTACAGAAAATCTTCCTGCCGGCACCCTGCGGGCAATGCGTGATCTGGTGCGTGTGATGCTCCCGGCCAACATGCTATTTATTTTGGCTGACCGGATTCCGGGTGCAGCTACCATACTGTCGAAAGTGCAGGCGCGCATGCGCATAACAGGCACCTTCTGGCCGCGCTCCAACCTTCCGCTGCACTACCTTGACGGCATAACACGGCTCGACGGCAGATATCCTCTAAGCGGTTACCTGTCCGGACAGAGCCTTGATTTTTATCCGACTGCGCTGCAGATCAGCTGCGAGGCCGGCAAGTGCGCAGAGACGGTAGCCGACGGGTGGACAGCGGTTTGCTGCGGCGTGGCGGAGACAGCGGAGAGTGAGGTAGCGCTGTGCATCCGGGGTGAAGGGAAGGCAGGAACAGAGACGGCGGGCGCGATGCAGGTGAGCGCGGGCGCAGGGGAAACCGGAAAGACGACTGCCGCAGGGTATCTGCGGATTGAAAAGAACTGGGGAACGCTGGACGGCAGCTGCCGCTTGGATGGGAGCAGGGAGCTGGATGCTGTGGCGTATGAGGTTGAGGTGTAAAGCAGTATTCAATCGCCGGAAACGATAAATGCAGAGAGTAAAAACCGGTAAAACAGAAAGAAAGGATGGTATCAGACATGGCACAGGGAGTAATCACAAAAACAGGGCGCGAAAAACTTTGCCGGGCGCACGCAGGGGACATCAGCTTGCCGGCGATCACGCAGATGGCGTTTGGCGGCGGCGGGGTGGATGAGGCCGGCGCAGTGATCACAACCACGGGGGAGGAGGTGTCCCTGCGGGCCGAGCTGCTGGTAAAGGACATCGACGGCCACACCTATCCGGAAACGACCACAGGGCGCTACAGCGTGCGCCTTGGGAAGTCTGAGCTGGCGGATCAGAGCATCAGCGAGATGGGGCTGATCGATGCGGAGGGCGATC